>DRMV01000037.1 GCA_011322445.1 Chloroflexota bacterium
GTCGTGGAGCGCACCCTAAGTTGGCTGGTGAAACGCCGGAGTGTACGCACCCGTTGGTGCAAAAAACCGGAAAACTATTTGGCCTTTGTGTTATTCGCTGCTGCCTCCATTGTGCACGATTTGGCTTTTTTCGGATAGACTCTTATTGCTCCTTCTCGGGCTGGCGGGTGATGCTATAATCAAACAAACACCGCTGCGAGGTTTTGATGAACATCCTTTTTGTTGCTGCTGAGGCCGCGCCTTTTGCTAAAGTGGGTGGGTTAGGTGATGTGGTGGGGGCGTTGCCGTGGGCGTTGAAAACTGCTCACCCTGAATGGGACATCCGGCTGGTGCTGCCGTTGCACCCGACCGTGGATGTAGGCCGATGGGGGGCGCAGCCGCTGACAGCCTTTACGATTGCCCACCGCAATGGGCCGATTACGGCAGAGATTTACCATACTGAGCATCGGGGCCTGGAGGTGTATTTCGTCACCGGCGGGCCGGTGTTGGCTGTGCCGGGGGTGTATAGCCCAGACCCGCGAGCCGACGCTGTCAAGTATGCTTTTTTCTCGCTGGCGACGCTGGCGCTGGCGCGCTACCTGAACTGGCAGCCCGATATTTTGCATGCCCACGACTGGCACACCGCCCTGGCCGTCCACGCTCTGGTTGCTCGCCGCCCCTACGATGCTTTCTTCGCTGCCACTCGCACGGTGTTGACGGTTCACAACTTGCCCTACATGGGTGCGGCGTCGCCGTGGCTGCTGGAAGCCTTTGGGCTGCCGCCCGCCCCGCTGGAAAGCGGTTTGCCCCCTTGGGCGCAAACCATGCCGCTGCCGCTGGGGTTGGCCGCAGCCGATGCTATCACGACCGTTTCTCCTACCTATGCGCGCGAGATGCTTACGCCGGCCTTTGGGCGGGGGCTGGAAGACTTCCTGAAGACCCGCCGCGAGCGCCTGTGGGGCATTCTCAATGGCCTCGACACCGACTTGTGGAATCCCTCGACCGACCCCGCGCTGGATGTGCGTTATACGGCCAGCACACTGGCTTTACGGGAGCGCAATGCCGAGGCTTTGCGTCAGGAAGTAGGCTTGCCGCAGCCGGAGGGGCGTATGCCTCTCGTTGGGTTGGTGAGCCGCCTGACCGAGCAGAAGGGCGTTGATGTGGTGGCTGAGGCGTTGAGGCTGCTGGCGGATTCTCCGTGGCAGGCGGTGCTGTTGGGCACAGGAGAGCCGCAGTGGGAAGACGCCCTGCGGCAACTGGAAGTCGGGTTCCCCGACCGGGTGCGGGCGGTGCTGCGCTATGACGATGGGCTGGCCCGGCGCATTTACGCCAGCGCCGATGTGCTCATGGTGCCTTCCCGTTATGAGCCGTGTGGCCTTGCCCAGATGATTGCCATGCGCTACGGCGCGGTGCCGGTGGCTACGGAAACCGGCGGCCTCGCAGATACCGTGCGCGACGTGGATCTCAGCCGCCGCAGCACCGGTTTCCTGCTGCCGGAAGCCACCCCCAAGGCTCTGGCTTTTGCCTTGCGGCGTGCCTTTGCCCGTTGGGCAGACCGCCGCCGATGGCAGGCCTTGCAACGCCGCGGCATGGCTGAAGATTTTTCGTGGGATAAACCCGCTCAGGCCTATGCTCGTCTTTATGCCCGTTTGCTTGCCCCTGCTCCTGACCCCTAACCCCTAATTCCTGATTTTCTTTCCCTTCCCGGAGGCGCCTATGAAAACCCGTGTGGTCATTTTAGCCGGTGGTGAAGGGTCGCGGTTGAGCGTTTTGACCTCAAAACGCACCAAGCCGGCGGTACCCTTTGCCGGAAAGTACCGCATTATTGATTTTGTGCTTTCCAACTGCGTCAACTCTGGTCTGTTCGATGTGATGGTGGTGGCGCAATATCGCCCGCATTCCCTCATCGAACACATCGGTTCAGGCGCCCCCTGGGACCTCAACCGCGACTGGACCGGCGGCGTGCGGATTTACACCCCTTATCGCGCCCGAAACGCGGCTGGCTGGTTTGTGGGTACTGCAGATGCTGTGCAGCAGAACTTCCGCTTTGTCAAGCACGCCAGCCCCGATTATGTGCTCATCCTCTCTGGCGATCACATTTATAAAATGGATTACGAGCCGATGATTGCATTCCATCGGGAGCATCAGGCTGACCTCACCATGGCGGTTATCCGGGTGCCGCGGGAAGAGGCTTCCCGTTTTGGCATTGTGGGGGTGGAAGACAACCTGCGGGTCAACGCGTTTGTCGAAAAGCCGCCTGAACCGCCTTCCGATTTGGCGAATATGGGGGTGTATCTTTTCAACCTCGACGTCCTCGATAAAGTGTTGCTGGAAGACCACCGTCGCACCGATTCCAGCCACGATTTTGGCAAAGATATTTTGCCCCGCATGGTGAAGGAAGGGTATCGTGTGTTTGCTTACCCTTATGCGGATTATTGGCGCGATGTCGGCACGGTGCAATCGTATTGGGAAGCCCACATGGACTTGTTGGAAGTGCCGCCGCCGTTGAACCTTTATGACCGCCAGTGGGTGATCCACACCCGCACGGAAGAGCGTCCGCCGATGCGCATTGCTGCGGGGGCAGAGGTGCGCGAGAGCATGATTTCCGACGGCTGCATTATCGAAAGCGGCGCCCTGGTCGAGCGCAGCGTGCTTTCGCCGGGGGTGGTGGTGCGATCAGGGGCTGTGGTGCGTGAGTCGGTGGTGTTGACCGATACGGAAATCGGGGCCCAGGCCGTGCTGGAACGCGCCATTCTGGATAAGCGCATTCGCGTAGGGCGGGGGGCACGCCTGGGCGCGCTGACCGAGCCGGTCAACCTCACGATGGTGGGGAAAGGGAGCGAAATTCCCGAAGAAGCGGTGCTGGAAGCGGGGGCGTGGGTTGGCACCGATGTGATTGCCGAAGATTTCCCCGCGGACTTGCGGGTGCGCGCTGGGGAGCACCTGGAAACCCGACGACGAGCGTATCAGGTATGAACATGCGGACACGCGCTTCAGGTTTGCTTTTGCACCCTACCAGCCTGCCGGGGCCTTATGGCATTGGCGATTTAGGGCCCGCAGCACGCGAGTTCGCGGCTGCTTTGGGGCAGGCGGGCTGCACGTTTTGGCAGGTGTTGCCCCTGGGGCCGACCGGCTACGGCGATTCGCCTTATCAGACCTTTTCGGCTTTTGCCGGCAATCCTTACCTTGTTAGCCCCGACGACTTGCTGGCCGAAGGTTTGCTGGTGCCGGAAGATTTGGCAGCGCGTCCCGCGTTCCCGGCGGGGCAGGTGGCCTATGGCACGGTCATTCCGTGGAAGCGCGCTTTGCTGCGCCGGGCGTTTGCACGCTTTCGGGAAGGCCGTTCCCCCCACCTGGAAGGCGCATGGGTGGCTTTCCGGCAGGCACATGCCGCCTGGCTGGAGGATTTTGCCCTTTTTATGGCACTCAAGGAAGCCCAGGACGGCGCGCCCTGGACGGCGTGGCCGGAGCCGTTGCGCACCCGCCAGCCCGATGCATTGGCGCAGGCGGCACGGGAGCATGCAGAGGCTGTGGAGCGGGTGGCTTTTGAGCAATTTTTGTTCTTCCGGCAGTGGCAGGCGCTGCGAGAGGCGGCAACGGCGCACGGCATTCGGTTCATCGGCGATGCGCCCATTTTCGTAGCCCACGACAGCGCCGATGTGTGGGCGCACCCCGAATTGTTTTGCCTTGACAAGGCTGGGCAGCCCACCGTGGTGGCCGGGGTGCCGCCCGATTATTTCTCGGCCACGGGCCAGCGTTGGGGTAATCCCCTTTACTGTTGGGAAACCCACCGGCAGCAGGGTTATGCCTGGTGGTTGGCGCGCTTGCGGACGCTGCTGGATTTGGTGGACGTGGTGCGCCTGGACCATTTCCGCGGTTTTGCGGCTTATTGGGAGGTGCCTGCCGAGGCGCCCACCGCGGAAACCGGCCGCTGGGTGCCGGGGCCCGGCGCGGCGTTTTTTGCTGCGGTGCGCGACACGCTCGGCGACCCGCCGCTGATTGCTGAAGACCTGGGAGTGATTACGCCCGATGTGGTGGCCCTGCGGGAGCAGTTTGGCTTCCCAGGGATGAAGGTGTTGGTGTTTGCCTTCGACAGTGGCCCCGACAATCCCTTTTTGCCGCACAATTACACCAGCCCTAACTTCGTGGTTTACACCGGCACCCACGACAACGACACCGCGATGGGGTGGTGGCAGCGGGCTTCCGAGGAAGAAAAGGACTTCTTGCGGCGCTACCTTGCCACCGATGGCCGTGATGTGGCCTGGGATTTGATTCGGATAGCGTGGCGCTCGGTGGCAAAGTGGGCGATTGCCCCGGTGCAGGATGTCCTCAGCCTGGACAACCGCGCCCGCATGAATTACCCTGGCCGCCTGGGCGGCAACTGGGCCTGGCGCATGGAAGGCCCCTTGCCCGAAGATGCCCTTGCCCGGCTGGCTGAGTTCAACGCGATCTATGGCCGGAAGGAAGGGTAAGCGCGAGGTTGGGTGGGCCGGGATGGGCCGCACCTGGCATCGAAGAGGGACGCAATTGGAGTTTCGGGAAAACCCAAAGCGCAGGCCAACTGGCCTGCGCTTTAGGTATTGAGGAGGTGAAGGAGATGAGGTGAGTTAGAACATCAACTCGTTGACCGTTTGAATGGTTTCCGGCGCGGGGCGCAGCCGTTCTGCAGGCATGCGGTTGAAGGGCACATCCTCGGGCAATTCGTAGAGGTCGGGCAGCGAAGGCCGCTCGGTGTCTACATAGAGGAGGCCGGTGAGCAAGATGTGCTTTTGTTTGGATTCTTCCAATGCCCGAATGGCGGCAAAGCGGTCGGTGGGGTCGTAGTCGCGGTCGACCTGTTTGAGCACCAATACCGAGCCGTCGTGCATGGTGACTTCCCGCACTTCGCCGGGCTGCATTTCGCCCTGCAATTGGATTTCTTTGGCGTCGGGGAGGAATTGCATTTCATGCAGCAAGACTTCGTGCTGCTTGCCCCATTCGTAAGAGTGGGTGGCCGTGGGTTGGTTGTTGAACGAGACGCAGGGGCTGATGATGTCCAGAATGGCGATGCCTTTGTGGTGCATGGCGGCTTTGATGAGCGTCTTCACCTGCTTGGGGTCGCCGGCAAAGGTGCGGGCCACGAAGGTGGCGTTAGAGGCCAGGGCTTCCATGCAGATGTCAACCGGCTCGAAGGGGTTGACGCCCTGCTTTTTGAGTTTCAGGCCGCGGTCAGAGGTGGGGGAGAATTGCCCTTTGGTGAGGCCATACACGCCGTTGTTGGCGACGATGTAAACCAGGGGCATGTTGCGGCGGATGATGTGTTTGAATTGCCCCATGCCGATGGCCGCGGAGTCGCCGTCGCCGCTCATGCCGATGCCGATGAGCGAGAGGTCGCCGAAGAGGGCGCCGGTGGCGAGGGAGGGCATGCGGCCGTGCAGGCCGTTGAAGCCGAAAGAGCGGCCCAGCATGTAGGTGGGGGCTTTGGAAGAGCAGCCAATACCGCTGAACTTGACGACCGCTTCCGGCGGCAGGTTTTCTTCGAAGACTGCGGAGATGATCTGGCTGATGATGGAGTTGTGGCCGCAGCCCTGGCACAGGGTGGTGGGGGCGCCTTTGTAATCGGCAATGCTCAATCCGAGGGCGTTTGTCTTCGCCATGATATTACTCCTCTTCCATTTCCAGGATGGTATTCATAATCCAGCGGGCGGTCAGGGGCAGGCCGTCGCCTTTGGCCACGGAATACAGTTTGTCGGCCATGTCGGGCACGTCCAGTTGCAGCAGTTGGCGCATCTGGCCGTCGCGGTTCATTTCCACCACGTAGATTTTATCGTGGCTGGCGATGAAGTCTTTGACCGCTTGCGAGAAGGGGTAAGCCCGCAGGCGCAGATAGTCGGTGGCAATGCCCTTTTCTTCCTTGAGGTAGTGGCGGGCTTCCTGAATGGCAGGGTCGTTGGAGCCGAAGGAGATGATGCCGAAAGAAGCGCCTTCCATGGTGTGGACTTCGGGCTTGGGCAGCATTTCGCGGGCGTTTTCGATTTTCTTCTTGATGCGCTTGAGCACGCGGGTCCACACTTCGGGGTCTTCGCTGTAACGGGCGAATTCGTCGTGGCCGGTGCCGCGGGTGAAGTAAGCCGCTTTGGGGTGTTTGTTGCCGATGACGGTGCGGTAAGGAATGCCGTCGCCGTCCACGTCAAGATAGCGGCCCCAGGCCTTGCCTTCTTTCTCCCACTGTTCGAGATCTTCTTCCCAGAGAATTTTGCCGCGGTCCATCGGCTCGGTGGGGTATTCAAAGGGCTTGACCATCCACTGATTTTGGCCGATGTCCAGGTCACTCATCACGAAGATGGGGGTCTGCAAGCGCTCGGCGTAGTCGAAAGCGCGCCAGCCGAACTCGAAGGCTTCCTGGGCATCTTTGGGGAAGAGCATGATGTTATCGGTATCGCCCTGGCTGATGAAGGCCACCTGGGTAATATCGCCCTGCATCACGCGGGTGGGAAGGCCGGTGCTGGGGGCGCCGCGCTGCACATCCCAAACCACAATCGGCACTTCGGCGTAGTAAGCCAGGCCAAGGAATTCGCCCATCAGGCTGATGCCGGCCCCGGAGGTGGAGGTCATGGAACGCAAGCCAGCCCATCCGGCACCGATGGTCATGCCCACGGCCGCGAGTTCGTCTTCGGCCTGAACCACCACCACGGTATTCTTGCCGGTCTTGGGGTCTTTGCGCAGTTTGGGGATGTACTGGTTCATGGTTTCCACCAGGCTGGAAGCCGGGGTGATGGGGTACCAGCCCACAAATTGCACGCCGCCGTAAAGGGCGCCCAACGCAGCCGCGGTGTTGCCATCGGCCATGATGTAGCCGTCGGTGGCGTTCATCGGTTCCAGGCGGTAGGGGTCTTTCTTTTCCAGGTTTTCTTTTGCCCATGCCGCCGCGGCTTCGATGATGCCGTAGTTCAGGTTGATGGGGCTTTCTTTGCCTTTGAAGTGGAAGTCCAGCGCGGCGTGGATGTTATCCATGTCAATGCCGATAATTTCAGCCAGCACACCGACATACACCATGTTGGCAACATAGTCGCGCAGTTTGGCGGGGGCGCCCGATTCGCGCGCCAGTTTCTTCACCGGCATGGGGTACATGGCGATGTCGTCGCGCTGGATGGGCAGTTTCAGGTGGTCGGCATAGAAAAGAACGCCGCCGGGCATCACGTCTTCAATATCGTCTTTGATGGTGGCGGGGTTCATCGCAATGACGATTTCGTGCTCTTCGCGCCGGGCCAGGAAGCCATCTTTGCTGATGCGGATGGTGTACCACGTGGGCATCCCCTGGATGTTGGAAGGGAAAATGTTTTTCCCCTGCACGGGAATGCCCATCTTGAAGATGGCCCGCATGATGGTCAGGTTGGAAGTCTGGCTTCCTGTGCCGTTGATGGTGCTGACGGTGATCGAGAAATCGTTCACCACAGCACCCTTTTGGGAGGCTGGTTGCGTTTGTTTGGCCATAACCTCATCTCTCCTTGAATTTTTTACCGGCAGAGCCGGATGTTCTACGCAGTGGGTGTGATTCCCTCGAGAGGGCGGTGGTAGAGCAATTCGGTGTGCTCCAGCAAGGCCTGGTAGCCTTCGTCGTATTTCCCGGCGCAGATGGCCTCGACCATGCGCTCGTGGTATTGCCACACTTTGCTCAGGTAGGTATAGTCGGTATAACGGTTGTAGCCGATGGCTTCGTAGGCTTCCCAGTAGGCTTCCAGAATGCCTTGAACGAAGGCATTGTTCAAGCGGCGGTAAATGGTGAGGTGCAGGTCGCGATGCTCGGCATGGGGAATATGGATGGGGTTGCCGCGCAACTGTTCCCACGCCGTGGCGACCAGGGTTTTGAGGTATTCTTTGTCTTCGTCGGTGAGCAAACGGGCTGCTTTATGGAAATACGCGGCTTCGATTTTCTTCCGCAGGTCGGCGAATTGCTGGAAGTATTTTTCCTGATCCAGATGTAGGGCATAGTGCAGGCTGAGCGAGACGGCCGGGGTGAAGGTGTAGGGCAGACGGCGTAGCCCGACCCGCGGGCGAGCCTCGACGAACCCCAACGCCTTCGCGACGGCCAGTTCTTCCCGCACGCGGGTAATGCTCCATCCTAATGCTTTCCCCGCTTCTTTTAGGGGTGGCAGATGGTGGCCGTTGCCGTTTTGAGCGGCCTGGTTGGCAAGATATTCCAGAAACGGGAATTGCTCCCAGATGGTCACGTGGAATTCCTCATATCAATTGAATTATTCGTATGATATGCATTGATTGTACCGCTGGGGCAGGGTGGGCGTCAAGGTTTGGGAAACAGCATATCGCGGAAAAGGCTACCTTTATCGCTCGTTTTGTTATACAATGAAACCGTCGTGTTCGCGCGAAGGCTTCCGTCGAGAGGCATGCCGGTGATTTCACGGATTTGGCGCTACTACAATCATCCATACCGCCGTTGGCTTTTGCCGGTAAGCGTGGGCGTGGGGGTGTATTTCTACTTGTTGTGGGGGCAGTATCATCCTCTGGCACGACTGCTGGCGGGGCCCAAGGTGTGGGGGTTGCAGGGGGTGGTGGATTGGATGCTGGGCTCGTTGTTTTACCTGCCGTTGTGGAAGTTTGTGGGGTGGTCGGCGGTCTTTTGGGCGATGGTGGCTTTCTGGCTTTTCTTTTTTGCTCAGTTCGCGCTGCCGGTGCAAACCCTCGAAGAGCGCCGGGCGATTTTTGTGCGTTTGCTGTATTACGTCGCGGGGCTGCATGGGCCGGCGATTTTCATTCAAGATGGTGAGAAAATTGAAAGCAAGGCGGAGAGGTTGCGGCGTGGGCCGGGCGTGATTGTGTTGGATAGCGCCAGCGCCGCGGTGTTGCAAACGGAAGGCGGCTTTACGCGGGCCGTGGGGCCAGGTGTGGTGTTTACCAAGGCGGGGGAAACAGCCCGGCCGGGCGCAACGGTAAACTTGCGGAAACATTCCGCCAGCCTGGGGCCCCAAGGGGACGAAAACCCCTTTGCCCCTCGCAGCCCTGACGAAACCGATGAGATGTATGACCAGCGTATGAACCACCGCTGGCAAACCAGCGCCAAGACGCGCGACGGCACCGAGGTGGTGCCCCGCCTGGTGGTGGTTTTTGCTCTTGATAAGCACCCCGATGGTCTTTCGGAGGAGGCGTGGGAAGCGGGCCGCTTCCGTACCCGCTTTTTCGGCCATAAGGTTTCGGTGTGGCGAGCAGTGACCCATCGCCCGGTGGATGCCGCGAAGGCTGCCCTTGGCACGGGGAAAACCCCGGATGATCGTTTGCTGCAGTGGGAT
Organism: Chloroflexota bacterium; assembly: GCA_011322445.1. NCBI lineage: Bacteria > Bacillati > Chloroflexota > Chloroflexota bacterium. The sequence continues at coordinate 9,264 of DRMV01000037.1, forward strand.
TGGCTACCAGCGCGCCTGGCGGTGGACGTTTGGCGGGAATATTTGCAGCGTTTCCGCTTGACCACGCTGTTCCAGGTTTCCCCCGATGGCACGCCCATGCTGGATTTCATCGCCGCGGCCATTCGCGAGCGATTGACCCAGCCCCAGTATCGTGAACTTGGCCTGGATGGGCAGCGGACGGGTGAAATGCTCTCCAGCCGGGAATACGCTTTGCTGCAAGAGCGGGGCATTCGGGTCATCGCGGTGGCTTTGCCCGCGATTTTCCTGCCGCCGGAGGTGGAAGAGGAACTCGTCGCGCGTTGGACGGCCAACTGGCTGGTGCGAGCCCGTAAAGAGCGTGAACTTGTGGAACAGCGGCGCAATCTCGCGAAAAAGCAGGGCGAACAGGAAGCCGCCGATGCGTGGGCCAGGATCATTGTGGAAGAGGCGTGCACCTCTGATGAGGATGTTTCCCCAGCAACGTGTTTAGACCGTTTGTTGGCTGCGTTGAGCCGGGCGGTGCAGCGCGATCCGGCCCTTTACCTGGCGCACAGAAGCGAGTTTGATGCGCTCGAAATGTTGTGGGCCTGGGTGCACAACCGCCGCATTGAGGCTAATGGCACAGATTTGACGGGGACAGGGGGAGACGACCATGCGTGAGATGTTGAGCCGCCTCTGGCATGATTTTGTCCTCTTCAACGAGTGGTTGAAAGCCCTTCCCAAGCGCAGCATGGAAGGCCTCTTGAATCGCTTGTTTGTGATTAACAAGCCGGCCGGTCTGAAGCGCGTTTATGCCCGTGATTTGTTTTTCTTTGCCGTGGTTGCATGGATTTTAGCCGCGCACTGGGAAACCGTTTCGCACACAGGCTTTCTTGAAATTTGGCATGCAGTGCAGGGCTCGGTGTTGGCGAAGATTTTGGGGGAACTTATCTTCGGCGTTCCCTTTTACGTGCGCAAACTGATTATCATTTTCCTGCTTCCCGATAGCCTGCGGGTGTGGCTTCCCGTGTTGTTGCCTTATTTGCTGGGTTGGTATGTCGCGGCGCGCTATGTGGAAGACGTTTTCGAGGTCAGTGATGCCTTGAAAGACCGTGCAGAAGGGTTGAAGGTCGCGCAGGAATTCTTGTTGCGGGCAGCGTTTGCACACAGTTACGGGCGGGTCAAGGAACGCAAGACCTTCGCGTGCCGTTTGCTGGGGCGGCTGCGGCCGATGGTGTGCCCTACCGAAGAGGAATGTCTTTCGTGGGGGCGCAGCCGTCAGTATGGGGTCAAGGTGCCCTTCTTGCGGCGGGTGTGGGATTTCCTGCGTGGTGCCCCCGTGGGGTGCCCTCATACCCTGGCAATTGTGAATGGCGAGGTCAAAGAGATGCGCTCGCCGCTCTTGCTCATTGGCGGGCCGGGTTATGTGTTCATGAGCACCGATAGCGCGGCTTTGTTTGAGCGGGTGGATGGCACCCCCCACGTGGTTGCCCCGACCACCCGCCGCCTGGAACTGATTGAAGGCTTTGAGCGCCTGCGCCGCATTGTCAGCCTGCGCGAGCACCAGATGACCTTGAGCGCCAGCGCGCGCAGCCGCGACGGCATCCCTATCGAAGTAAAAGACGTCCAATTGCTGTTCAGCATCTATCGCGGCGGGCGCAAACCGACCGAAAAAGAGCCTTTCCCGTTCTACCCGCCGGCATTAGAGCAACTGGTGTATGGCGAAATGGCTTCGCCAGTGGTTGACCGGCAGGAAGCCTTAGCCAGTAGTCGGTTGCTGACCAATGCCATGCGGGTGATGGCACGCTCGGAACTCACGCGCTTCATCCGCTCGCAGACCGTGGTGGAATTCCTCGCCAGCGTGGCGCCGATGGATATGGAAACGCTGCAGACCTTTTATCGGGAACTGGCGCAGGAAACCGTGGCCCCGCATGACCAAAGCGCGCCAATTTTGCCCACTTTGCCGCGGGCGCCGCATTTTGTGCCTCGCCCCCGCATCGCCGAGCGGTTCGACGTGCTGGCTAATGGCCCCGAAGGCGAGCGCGCCCGCCAGCGCGGTGTCGGCCTGCAGTGGATTGGCCTGGGCGCCTGGCACACCCCGGTGGACAAGGTCATTGATCAGCACCTGGAGGCCTGGCGGTTGAGCGTGACCAATGTGTTGCGTTCCAGCGAGGCGGCGCTGAGCCAGCTGCGCCGCCAGCGACACCTCTCCGCGTTTACGGAATATGTGCGCGAGTTGCTGGCCTGGTTCCAGAGCACGGAAGGTGAAACCCCGCAAACTCGCGAGGTTGTCCTGTTGCGTTACTTTGTCCGTCGTCTGGAAGTGGCAGCCCTGGGCCGGTATGGCAGCGTTGCCCTGGCGCCTTCGGAATGGCGGCGCACCATCGCTTACCTTCAGTCGCTTCTTCCGCGCGAGGTAGACCGCGAAGAGGAAGGCCTCCGCGAAGGCGGCGATGGCGACGGCGAAGATCATTCTGCTCGCGCTTTGCCCGACGAAGAGAGGTAGCCATGACCGTTTGGGAGAATATTGACCCCGACCGCCCCGTGCTGGTGCTTGGCAGCGCCGCAGTAGATACGGTAGCCTACCCCCAAACGCCGCTGGAAGAGGGCGCAGCCGTGCCGGCGCACATGCGCACGGCCAGCGGTGGCGTGGCGCGCAATATTGCGGAGAACCTGGCGCGATTGGGGCAGCCGGTGGTTTTCCTTTCGGCCGTGGGGCGCGACGCGGCAGGCGACCGCTTGCTGGAAGAACTGGCCGCGCTGGGGGTAGACGTGCACGCGGTGCTGCGGGTGACCGATTACCCCACCGGACGCTATGTGGGGGTGCTGCGGCCGGAGGGTGGCCTTTACCACGGCTTTTACGATATGCGCATTAGCCGCTCGCTGACGGCCGACTATTTGCGCCATCATGCCAACCTTTTCATGGATGCTGCCGCGCTGGTGATGGATGCTAACCTGCCCAAGGCGACTTTGCGCACGGCTTTTGCTTTGGCCCGCAAAGCCGGTTTGCCGGTGACTGCCGACCCAACCTCGCCGCAACTGGCGCGCAACCTGCGCCGCTACCTGCCCCGCCTGGCGCTCATCACACCCAACCATCAGGAAGCCGCTGCATTGTTGGAGCGCCCGCTTGACCCCACCGATTTTGAGGAGGTGACGCGCGCGGCTAAGGACCTGGTAGCCCAGGGCGTTGGGCTGGCTGTGGTGACCCTGGCCGAGTTTGGGCTTTGCTACGCCACTTCCGATGGGCAAGGGCACCTGCCGGCCCTGCGTACCGAAATCCTCGACCCCACCGGCGCGGGCGATGCCCTGACCGCCGTGGTGCTTTACGGCTTGCTGCATGGCTTCCCGGTGGATGATGCGATACAATTGGGCATCTCGGCGGCATCCCTCGCTTTGAATGCCGAGGGCAATGTGCCTGCCGACCTTTCGCTGGAACGACTCTACGATCAACTGGTGGTGTAACGAGGAGTCTATGGAAAACCGTCAACTTCCCCCTGGAGTTCAAATCGCCCCGCATGTTGCGCGGGCGCTTTCGTTAAAGATGCCTGTGGTGGCGCTGGAATCGACCGTCATCACCCACGGCTTGCCCAAACCCGACAACCTTTCACTGGCGCATGATATGGAAACTGCCGTGCAGAATGCCGGGGCGACGCCAGCCACGGTAGGGGTGTTGGGCGGGAAGGTCATTGTGGGGCTGGACGATGCCGAACTGGCGCGGCTTGCTGGTGTGGCTTCCCCTTGCAAAATCAGCGTGCGCGATTTTGGCCCGGCCATTGCCCAGAAAGCCGATGGCGGCACTACGGTGGCGGGCACGCTCTTGGCGGCGCGGCTGGCGGGCATTCGCGTGTTTGCCACCGGCGGTATTGGCGGCGTGCATCGCTGGCCGCCCCACGATGTTTCGGCTGACCTGCCTGTCCTGGCGAACAGCCCCGTCATTGTGGTTTGCGCAGGGGCAAAGGCCATTCTTGATCTGCCTGCTACGCTGGAAATGCTGGAAACTCTCGCCGTGCCGGTGGTGGGCTATCAGACGGATGAATTTCCTGCCTTCTACTCACGGGAAAGCGGGTTGAAAACGCCGCATCGCGCCGACACGCCCAAGGAGGTTGCCCAAATTGCCAAAGCCCACTGGGCCTTGGGGTTGCAAAGTGCGGTACTGGTGGTGGTGCCGCCCCCTGCTGAAGCAGCGCTGCCGCGTGAGCAGGTTGATGCGGCGATTGAGCAGGCGTTGCAGGAGGCCGAAGCCCGCGGGGTGCGCGGTCAGGCCAGTACACCTTTCTTGCTGGAACGGGTCAGCGAACTGACCGGCCACGCCAGTTTGCAGGCCAACCTGGCCTTGCTCAAGAACAACGCTGTCGTGGCGGCGCAAATTGCCCGGGCGCTCTTCCCTGCGCCGATGGCCTACATGGTGTGAGGCGGCGATGGCGGGCGAGCGTCTGACCCTTGCACTGGCCCAAATGGCAGTGGACGAGGATGCGCGCGAGGTCAACTTCCGGCGGGCAGCCGAAATGGTGGCGTCCGCGGCGCGTGCGGGGGCGGCGTTGGTGCTGTTGCCGGAACTTTGGGGGTGTGGGTACAGCGCAGCGCATTTCCCTGCCTGTGCCGAGGCGCTGGATGAGGGCCTCTTTGCCCGTATGGCGGCGCTGGCGGCGGCTTATCGCATCGCGGTGGGAGGCTCGCATGTAGAGCGCCACGGCGAGCATCTTTACAACACCTTCGCGCTCTACGGCCCCGATGGCCGCCGTTGGGGCATATATCGCAAGGTTCACCGCTTTTTGCCTTTGGGTGAGGGTGTGTTGACCGCAGGCGATGCTGTGGGGTTGGTGGAAACCCCCTGGGGTGCGGCTGGGCTGGCGGTGTGCTACGACCTCCGTTTCCCGGAAATGTTTCGGGTGCAGCGAAGCGCCGGCGTGCCATGGTTGTTGCTGGTGGCTGCGTGGCCGCTTTCCCGCGTGGCCCACTGGAATGCCCTCTTGCGCGCCCGTGCCGTGGAAAATCAGGCCTTCGTCGTCGCCGTCAACCGGGCGGGAAGGCAGGGCGAGACGCGCTTCGGCGGGCATAGTGTGGTGCTGACGCCGCGGGGTGAAGTGGTGGCGCAGGCGGGGGAAGATGAAGCGCTGGTGCTTGCCGGGGTGGATTTGTCGCAGGCTGGGGCGTATCGGGAGGCCTTCCCGGTGTGGGCGCATCGCCGCCCGGAGGCTTATCGTTTGCCGGAGGGCCAGGCGTGAACTGGAAGCAAGACCGCCGCTGGTCTTGGGGGTTGACCGCTTTGGTTTTGGTGGTCGCCGCGGCGCCGTACCTTGCCCTGTGGCTGCGGGCTGGCAAAGACTTTGTTTTCAGTGGCCTGGTTTACAACCCTTACGATGGCTACACGTATCTTGCCAAGATGCGCGAAGGCTGGATGGGCGCGTGGCGTTTCACGTTGCCATATACGCCGCGGCCGGGGCCAGGCGCGTATTTGTACCTCTTTTACCTCGCGCTGGGGCATTTGGCGCGGCTGGTGGGCCTTTCGCTGCCATTGGTCTATAACCTTGCTCGCCTGGCGGGAGACGTGGCGCTGGTGTGGGCGCTGGGGTGGTTTTTCGGCGGGCTGTTCCCCGAAGATGCCTTTGCCCGGCGGACAGCGTGGGTGGTTGCGCTGTTTACTCTGGGGATGGGGTGGGTGGTGTTGCCTTGGACGAGCGGCATGCCGCCGGCCGATTTCTGGTTGACCGATGCCTATCCATTCCTGGCGTTGCTTACGAATGCCCATTTCCCCTGGGCTCTGGCGGGAGTAGTCGCCTTGCTGCGGCCAGGCAGGCCACGGTGGTGGGATGCATTGATCGCCCTCGGCGTGGCACTGCTCTCGCCTTTTGGCGTGGTGTTGGTGGGGTTGGTGCTGGCGGTGCAGTTTGCGGTGGAGTACACTTTCCCGCGAGGGGAAGGACGCCGATGTGGGGTTTTTCGTTTTCCAGGGGCTGAGGTGTGGTGCCGCGGCCTGTGGGTGGCGTTAGGGGGGGCACCTTATACGGCTTACGTCTATTGGGCAACTCACCATGACCCGGTTTTGGCGCAGTGGACGGCGCAAAATCGCACGCCCTTGCCGCGAGGGTGGAATTTGTTGGCGGCTTTTGCACCGTGGGCGCTGGTCGCTGTGGCGGGGCTGTGGCGGCGGCACCCGGCAAAGCGCAGGCTGGCATTGTGGGCTGGGATGGCGTTGGGACTGGCGGTGCTGCCGTTGGCTGTGCAACGGCGTTTTCTGTTGGGGTTTGAAGTGCCGTTGGTAGGGCTTGCTGCCCTGTGGCTGACTCAACGTCGCCGGCGTGGGTGGTGGGTGGGTGTGTTGAGCGCGGCGGTGGTGCCAAGCCTGATCGCGGTGTGGGTTGTTTTTCCGTGGCAGGCGAGCCAGCCGCGGGCTTCGTTGTGGTTCCTGACCCGCGATGAACAGCAGGCGATGGTGTGGTTGCGGGAACACACGCCACCGGAGACGGTGGTGTTGGCTGCCCCGCAGACCGGCGCGATCATTCCGGCGTGGAGCGGGCGGCGAGTGGTGTATGGGCATCTCATGGAAACCATTGATGGCCCGCGCTATCGGGAACTGGTCGGCGATTTCTTCCGCCGGTGCATGAAGGGACGCGCGGCATGGGCCTTCCTGCACGAAGAGGGAGTGGACTACATTTTCCTGGGGCCGCGCGAGCGTGCTTTGGGCGGGCTGCCGATTTATCTGCTGCCCAGCGCGGTAGCCGCGCGCTTTGGAGAGGTGGTGGTTTACCGTGTGCCGTGAAGCGGTGCCCTCCCTCACGAGCGGCAGCCAACTTTCCTGGCGGGCGCTGAAGCCGCGCCGGTGGATGTGGGCGGCGTGGGCAGGTTGGTTGGCGGTTTTGTTGGTGCCCAAAGCCGGGGGATTTCCCTACCCGCCGCTGGCGGTGATTTCCGACATTGTGGTGGCTCATGTGCCGCAAATCCTTTACCTGCGGCGGGCACTCACGGCATGGCATACTTTGCCTTTGTGGGCGCCGACTTATTACAGCGGTTATCCCTTTTACGCCGACCCGTTGGCGGGGCTTTGGTATCCGCCGGGGTGGCTGGCGGTGGTTTTGCCCTTGCCGTGGGGGCTAAGCCTGACGGTGGGTTTGCACTGGCTTTTGAGCGCCGTCGGTATGTATGCGTTCTTGCGCGTGTTGGGGCGTCGAGAGACGGGCGCGTTTCTGGGGGCGTTGGCCTGGTTGGGCTTCGGGAAAGTCTGGGCGCATTGGGGCGGCGGGCATCTCACCTTGGTCTATGCCGTGGCATGGACGCCCTGGCTGTTGCTGGCTTCGTGCCGCCGCGGGCGGTGGTTGCGGCCTGGCGTGGTGCTGGCGTTGATCTTTTTGGCCGACCCGCGCTGGGCGGCTTACGCGGGAGGGCTTTGGGCGGCGTGGGAACTGGTGGGCGTTGCGGCGAGGCAACGTTCTTGGGCTCGCCGGGTGCTGGCCCTGGCGGTGGAAGGGGGCCTGGGCGCTTTGCTGGCAGCGCCGCTTTGGCTGCCGCTGCTGCGTTTTACCCGTTTGAGTACGCGCGCACATTTGACGCCTCACGATGTTTTGGTTTTTTCGTTGCCTTGGGAACGCTTGCTGGGGCTTTTGGCCCCCGCGGGTGGCATGACGGAGTGGGTGGCTTACGCAGGAGCAGGCGTCATTTTGCTGGCCGTGGCAGCGTGGGCGGCTGGCCGGGCGCGCTTTTGGGGTGGCGTCGCGCTGGTGGCGCTGCTCTGGGCCTTGGGCAGTCACTTGCCGGGGGAAGCATGGCTGGCGCTCTTGCCAGGGGTGAGTTTGCTGCGTGTGCCGCCGCGCGGGTTGTTTTTGTTGGGGTTTGCGATGGCCGCCGCGACGGCTGCTGGCTGGGAAACCCTGGCCGAAATGGGGCAATCTTCGGCTCGTCGCCGCAATTTGCTGTGGTTTGGGGCGATTACCCTTGGCATGGTGGTCTCGCTGGTGCTCGGCTGGGCATTGGGAGCGTTCTGGGTAGGGCTGCATGGTCTCTTGGCCTGGGGTGTGGCGGCTTTGCTGGCGTGGGCGATGTCCCGGCCAGGTGCTGCCGCCAGGGGGCACTGGCGCTATTGGGCTGCTTTCCTGGCGCTGGATTTGCTGTGGATGGCGTCGTCGCAGGTGATGGCGGTGCCGCCGCAACGTGCCTTCTCTACGCCTGCGGTGCTGGAAGCCGCGACTGCCTCTTCCCCCGCGCTTTTTCGCTTTTACACGCCCTCGTATAGCATCCCTCAGCAGGTGGCTGCTGCCCACGGTTGGGAACTCGCCAACGGCGTGGACCCGTTGGTGCTGGAGGCTTATGCGCGCTTTATGGCCCGGGCCAGCGGCGTGCCCCTGGAAGGTTATAGCGTCGTGGTGCCCCCTTTGCCAAACAGTGACCTGGAAGCCGACCGCAACGCGCAGCCCGATGCGGCGTTGTTGGGGCTGTTGAATGTCACGGTGGTGGCTGCTGCGTATCCGGTGGAGGCGGCGGGGCTGGTGCCGCTGGCGCACGGTGATGGCTTGTGGGTTTACCGCAACACCCTCGCGCGACCGCGAGCGTGGGTGGAAACGGCGGCGGGGTGGCACCCGGCTGTGGCCGTGGCCTGGCAGCCCAACCGGGTATCGGTGACGGCTGAGGGCGCGGGCAGGCTGGTGCTTTCCGAAATCGCTTACCCGGGCTGGCGGGTAACGGTTGATGGCCGCCCGGCATCTGCAACCACGGCTTATGGCGTCTTGCGCGCGATCACGCTGCCCGCCGGCAGGCATGAGGTCGTGTGGCGCTTCGTGCCGTGGGATCTCTACGTGGGTTTGGCGCTGGCGTTGTTGGGGGTGTTGCTGGCGTGGCGGCTTCCGAGGTTTGGGCTATAATCGGGGCATGAAGGCTTACCTGCGTTCTCGCCGCTGGGCTTTGGGGTACGGGCTTGTGCTGGCTGTGCTGGTGGCGTTGCCTTACGCCGCAGCATGGCAGGCGCAGGGGCAGGCGTGGCGGTTCAGCGGCTTTTTGATGGGGGTGGAAGACGGCAATTCTTACCTTGCCAAGATGCTTTTGGGGGCGCGAGGAGCGTGGCTCTTTCGGCTACCTTATACCACCTGGCGCCTCGCGCCTTTGCCGGTGTTTTTGCCCTATCTCTGGTTGGGGAAATTGGCCGCCGGCGCAGGATTGCACTTGCAATTGGCGGTGCTTTTCCATTGGGCGCGCCTTGCAGGAGTGGTGGCGTGGGTATTGGCGACCTATGATTTTGCCGCGCTTTTCCTGCCCGCGGAACGCTGGCGCCGTTGGGCGGTAGTGCTTGCCACGGCGGGGGCAGGGCTGGGTTGGTTGCTTGCCCCCTGGGCGCGTTTGAGTTGGGCCGGACCGTTGTGCTTTTATTCCCCCGAAACTTATGGCTTTTTGGCGGCGCTGTTGCTGCCGCATTTGCTCTGGGCGCGGGCTTTGCTGTTGTGGATTTTGCGCCGCGTGTTGCTTGCTTCGCCCCGCAGGATGGAATGGCAGGCCGCGGCGTTGGCGGCGTTGCTGGCCTGGCTGCACCCGTTGGAATTGCTGCCGTTGGTGGCGGTGTTGGGCGGCTGGGGTGGCGGCACAGTGCTTTGGGCGTGGTGGCGGCAAGGAAAGCCAGAGGCCATCCGCCAGGCGCGTCAGATAGCCCCTCGGGCAGGCCCAGCGTTGGCCGTAGCCAGCCTGGCGGCGGGGGGGTACGCCTGGCTTGCGCGTGTCAACCCGTATTTGCGCGTTTGGACGGCGCAAAATTTGCTCCCTTCACCGCCGTGGTGGCAGTACGGGTTGGCGTATGGCTGGCTGCTGCCTTTCGCGTGGTGGGGCAGGTGGCGGTGGCGGCGCGGAGGGTGGCGCACGGTTTTGCCGCTGGTGTGGGTGGCGATTTTCCCTGCCCTGGTTTACGCCCCTCTCACCGTCCAGCGCCGCCTGGCCGATGGCGTTTGGGTGGCGTGGGCAGTATTGGCCGCGGCTGGCTTGGCCGAAGCCGCTCGCCGCTGGGGGCATTCCCGCATCCGCAAACTGGCTTGGGGCGTGTTAGGGATGGCTGTGGTCCCCAATGTGCTGGTGTTGGTGGGGGTGATGGGCATGGCCTTTCGGCACGCACCGCCGGCTTTTCTGCCTGAGCGTGAGGTGGCTGCTTTTCAGGCGCTGGGGGCGCAGGTGGCCTCCGGCGACGGTGTTTTGGCCGCTTATGCAACCGGCAACGCCTTGCCTGCCTGGGCGCCGGTGCGGGTCGTTGCGGGGCTGGGGCCGGAAAGCCCCCACCTGGCAGTGCAGGAAGCCGCGTTGCGGCAGTTCTTCTCGCCCGCAACGCCCGACAGTTGGCGGCGTGCCTTCCTGCAGGAAAACCACCTGCGTTGGGTGTTTTGGGGGCCTGCCGAACGCGCCCTCGGTGGCTGGGACCCGCACCAAAGCGCCTGGCTTTGCCTGCGCTATGAGCAGGATGGCTATGCCTTCTGGGAGGTATGCCGGTGAACCGCTTGCGCCGCCTTTCGCCGCGCGTGTTGCTTTGGCTGGCCCCGTTCTTCTTGCTTGCGCCTGCGCTACGGCCGGGGTACGCCCTCTTTTGGGGAACGCCCGCGTTGCAGTTTGTGCCGTGGCATTGGTGGGCGTGGGATGTGCTGCGCCACGGCCATCTGCCGCTTTGGAATCCGCTTTTGGGCGCGGGGGCGCCGTTGGCGGCGAATGATCAGAGCGCGTTGTTCTACCCTCTGAACTGGCTACTGGTGCCGTTTGCTGCCCTGGGGGGGCGGGTGGGGCTGGCATGGGCGCATGGCTTGTTGGCTGCGTTGCACCTGGCGTTGGCCGGGTGGGGAATGGCGAAGGTGTTGGACGATTTTGATGCCCCCGAGCCTGCACCTACCGTGGCCGGGTTGGCGTATGCCCTTTCGGGCTATCTGGTGGCGCGGCTGGGCTTTTTCAGTATCAACGCGGCCGCGGCGTGGATTCCGTGGCTGTTATGGGCTGCGCGACGGGTGGCTGAGAGGCCTACCCGCCGTCGGGTGGCGGGCCTGGCGGGGCTGTGGGGCTTGCAACTTTTGGCCGGCCACACCCAAACGGCCTGGTACACGGCGTTGTTGGTGGGGGTATGGGTGCTCTTCTGGCTGCGCAAGCCGCTGAAGAAACGGGTGGCGGCGCTGGCTGCGGCGGCTTTCCTGGGCCTGGCTTTGGCCGCGGTGCAGTGGTTGCCCACCGCGGTGTATTTGTGGCAATCGCAGCGGGCGGGCGGCGCGCCGGCCTGGGCGCTGGATTATTCCTTCTGGCCGTGGCATTTTCTCACGCTGCTCATGCCCGATGCGTTTGGCAACCCGGCGCACGGCAATTATTGGGGCTACGGCGCGTTTTGGGAAGATGCCGTGTATCTCGGGATGTTGCCGTTATTGTTGGCCGGGCTGGCCTTGCGCTGGGGAAAACCGCGGCGCGCCGTGGTGTGGGGCGGGATTGTGGTTGTGGGCGGTTTTGTGCTGGCTTTGGGCAAGTTCACGCCGGTTTTCATGGTGCTGTATCGCCATGTGCCGACGTTTGCCATGTTCAAAGCCCCGGCGCGTTGGCTGATTTGGCCGGAAACCGCGCTGGCGCTCTTGGGTGGCCTGGGGGTGGCATCATGGCGGCGCCCGCGGGGACGGGCGCTTTACTGGACGCGTCTGGGCACGGCAGGGGCGTTGGCGGTGGCGTTAGGCGCGGGGTTGGCGTGGGTGCTGGCCGGGGATGTCCGGCTGACGATGGTGCGCTCGGCGGCGTTGGCAGGCTTTTGGGCGCTGGGGGTGGGGCTTTTGGCCTTGCGAGCGCCCCAGGCTGCGAGCTCCTCTGAGAAGGCAGCGGGGGTTGGGCTGTGGCCGTGGGCAGTGGCGCTCTGGGTCTTGGCCGATTTGCTGGTGGCAGGCGGGGGGTTGAATCCTGCCGCGCGGGCGCAACCCCTTTACGGCGCGACGCCACCGGAGGTTCGGAGGGTTGAGACCCTGGCGGCAGGCGGACGGGTTTACCTGCCGCCCAACGATGAGGAACGCCTGAAGTTTAAGCGGTTCTTCCGCTTTGATGATTTTTCCCCGCCACCGGGTGGATGGGAAAGTTTGCGCCCCGCGCTGTTGCCCAACCTGAGCCTGCTGGATGGCCTTGCTTCGGCCAATAATTTTGACCCCTTGCTCCCGGCGCGCTATGTGTGGTACACGATGGCCAGTGCGGCTCAACCGCCTGTTGCCCGGCAACGCCTGTGGGAACGCCTGGGCGTGGGCGCGGTGGGGCATGTCGCAGCCGGGCCGCCTTACAGCGTGCAGTGGGAAGCCCTGGCGGCTGAGCCGCAGGCGCGATGGGTGCCGCGCGCGGTGTGGGTGAACGCCGCCGGGGCCGCGTGGGGTGAACTCGCCCGTCGGGCGCGGCAGGGGGGGGCGGCGTGGCAATGTGTGGTGGTGCTGGAAGGCCCTCCGCAACCGCCTGAGCCTGCTTGCAGCACCCAGTGGTCGGTGCAGCGCGTCGCGGGGACGCCGCAGCGTGAGGTGTGGGAAGTGCAGGCGCCGCAAGATGGCGGCTTTGTGGTGTTTTCCGAAACCTGGTATCCGGGTTGGCAGGCGTGGGTGGATGGTCAGCAGGTGCCGCTGTACCGCGCCGATTACCTCTTTCGGGCGGTGCCGGTGCCGGCGGGGAAGCATCAGATTATGCTGGAGTATCGCCCGTGGTGGTGGCCGGTGGGGGCGGCGGGCAGCCTGTTGGCCGTGCTGGCGCTGTTTGTGTTGTGGTGGCGCCGGCGGGCAAAGGGTTTCGTATAGCCAAGAAAAACGGGGAGGGGCTTCGCTGTCGTGGGCTTCGTATAGCCATGTTATTGCGGTTGGGTAAGGGGGGGGATTTCCTGGCAGGAAAACGCAAACGCCCCGCCACGGGGGAAGGTGTGGGCGGGGCGTAAGGCGCAGACGCTTTACGACTTGCGTTGAGGCGAGGCGAGCGAAAAGCCGGCGGCTCATTCTTCGTCGTTGGGGGTGTTGGTGTCTTCTGCTTCGGGCTCTTTTTTCGCGCGCACCACCTTCTTGGCCCCCGCGGCGGCTGTGCCGAGCACTTCTGCGCTGGCCTTGGCCGTTTGGGCAGCGCCTTTCGCGGCTGCCACTGTGGTTTTCAGCCCACTTTTGGCCACTTCGGCAGCGCTTTTGGCGCTTTCGGCGGCAACCTTGGCGCCGGTTTGTGCCATTTTTGCCCCGGTTTTCGCCGCACCGTGGGCGGCTTGCAGGCCCGCTTTGGCAACTTTGGATGCCACTTTCGGCGGTGCGGTGAGCGCGCCTTTGAGGGGCTTCTCGGCGATGTCTTCCAACACTTCGCCGGTTTCGGCGAGGGTTGCGGCAGCGTCGGCGGTGGCTTGCAGGCCGGTTTGCAGGGCTTCGGTGCTGCCTTTGAGGGCAGTTTTGCCGGCTTGCCCCATTTGTCGGGCAGCCTGAGAGGCACTTTGGGCCGCGGTTTGGGCGGTGGCTGCGCCGGCTCGGGCCGCGGTTTGGGCTGCATTGGCGCTGGCCGAGGCAACCTCGGTCGCGGCTTTCCCTGCCGCAATGGCTTTGGCCTTGGCTAACGCCAGCAGTTCCTGCGGAATGCGCAGCAAAGGCTCGCCACGGCGGGCGCGCTCGGCGTTCATGCGCTCGTAAAGCCGCAGTTTGGCCTCCGGCGACAGCGTGCTGGCGGTGGCTTCCCGCGCTTTCTCGCGTAAGGCACGCATTTCTTCCACAGCCTTCCGCAGCGTGGGCGAGTTTTTGAGCCGCGCTTCAAAACTGGCCCGCACTTTGGGGGGCAGCAGGCCGTCCAGGTAGTCGGCAATCAGTTTTTCGTCCGAAGGATTTTTAGGGGTCATGGGGCACACTCCAGAGGGGGGTCAGGCGGCTGTCAAATGGTTGCTAAGGAAGGCGCGCAGGGCATTGCGGGCGCGATGCACCCGGACCTTGGCGGCGGAAACGGAAATTTCCAGCGCGTCGGCGACTTCTTCCATACTCAGGTCTTCCATCTCGAAAAGCACAAAGGCCGCCCGCAGTGTGGGGGAAAGGGTTTCCAGCCCGGCGTTGATGAGGGCGTTGATTTCCTGGCGGTCCAGCCAATCTTCGGGCAGCACCGCTTGTGTATCGGGGAGCAGTTCGGCGGCGTCTTCACTCAGGTCTTCCAGTGAGTCGGTGGCGGCATCGGTTTTGCGTTGGCGTTTGCGCAGTATATCCAGCGCTTTGTTGGTGACGATGCGGTAGAGCCACGAACTGAGGCGGGCCTGGCCCTGGAAATCGCCGATGCGAAGGTACACTGTCAGGAAGGCTTCCTGCATCGCGTCTTCGGCGTCGTGTGGGTTTTGCAGCAGACGGTAGGCGGTGCGGTAAACACCGTCGGCGTATTGCTCGATGAGCTGTTCGTAGGCGTCGGCTTCACCGCGACGCAGGGCGGCGACCAGGGTAATTTCGTCAGGGTAAGGGAAAACGCTCATGGTGACATGCTCCGGCTGGGGGAAACCCCTGTGGTATTTCTTAGACGCATTCCGGGGGATGTTGGTTACATGTTATTGGTTACATGTTACCAGAAAAAAACACCGCCGGGGCGGGAAAGCCGCGCCCCGGCGGTCGAAGCCCTGAAGGGTTATGCTTTGTGCCTGACCCGCTCGGCCAGCAGGCGGAACAGCCCGCCGTGGCCGATGGGGTGTTTGGCCGGCCACCAGTTCCAGCGGCCGAGCACGGCGGCAATGGAAGGCACCAGCACGGCGCGCACGATGAAGGTATCTAACAGCACGCCCATAGCAATGGCAGCCCCGATCTGGAAAAGGCTGGTGATGGATGAGGTCATCAACGCGCCGAACGTGCCTGCCAGGATGATGCCCGCGGAGGTGATGACCCCGCCGGTATAGGCCGAAGCACGCAGCACGCCTTCCCGCACGCTGCCGCGCTTTTCTGCTTCTTCCCACAGGCGGGAAGTCAGGAAGATGTTGTAATCGGCGCCCAGGGCCACCAGCAGGGTGAAAATCACCACCGGGATGGAGTAGTTCACCCCCGGCGCACCCATCAATTTCTGGAACACAAGCACGCTCAGCCCCATCGTGCTGCCGTAGGAAAGGAGCACGGTGAGGATGAGGTAGAGCGGCGCAACCAGACTGCCCAGCAGGATGATGAACACGAGAAGCACGCCCACGGTGGTCGCAGCCATCACTTTGGGAAAGTCTTCGCTTACGATGGTGCGGATGTCGTACACCTGCATGATGGGGCCGGTGACGTGGGCCTGCAAGCCTTGGGCTTGGGCGGCTTCCTGGGCGGCGGTGCGAATGCGCCCGGCGGTTTCAAGGGCCTGCTCGCCATAGGGGTCGCCTTTGACCAGCACTTGAATTTGCGCTGCGCGGTCATCTTGGCTCAGGAAGGTGCTGAGCAGGGTGCCTGCTTCGGGTTGCTGCTCGACGAGCGCGTTGGGGAGGAAGTAGGCATTGGCGGGCAGCGCATCGGCTAAGGCGTTGAGGTCGTGGGTGAGCGCTTTGACGTCCGTTTCCAGCGCGGCGATGGCCTGCTGGGCTGCTGCGGTATCCATGCCGGGCAGCGCAGGCGGCACAAAGCGGGCATCGCGCCCCTCAAAGCGCTTTGCCAGCGTCTGGATGCCGGTTTTCAGAGCCGTGGTGGCTTGTTGCAGTGCCTCGGCTTGTTGCTGCGCCGCGGGAAGTTGCATCAACGGCGGGTAGGAGAACGGCGCAGGCTGCCCGGCGAAGGTTTGAGCCAGTGTGCTGAGGTCCTGGCTCAGACCCTGTAAGGCCGTTTGCAGTGAAGCCACTGCTTGCTGGACCTGTTGGGCTGAGGCTTCGTTGCCTTCCGCCTGGGCCTGCTGCAAGGTTTGCTGGATGACCTGGATGGCCTGCAGGCGGGTGAGGGCATCGGCGTAAGCAGGCTGAGCCTGAATTTGCGGGTAAGCCTTGCCCAGGGCGACGAGATAGCCACCCACCACCGTGAGCGGGCTTTCCGCCTGTTGCCCCTGGGGGGTGAACAGGGTTTGCAGGGCCGCGGGGTTGTTGAGTTGGGCTGCCGTTTTGTCGAGGGCCTGGGCGAGCATTGCCAGTTGAGCATCCGCCTGTTGCATTTTCTCGGCCTGCGCCATGCCCTGCTGAAGCGTGGCGAGGGCGCGTAAGGCTTGCTGGTAGCCGGGGGCGTTTTTGACTTCGGGGTAAGCCTGCGCCAGGGCTTGCAGATAGGCCTCGAGCCCTTGTAGCCCTTCGGCGGCGTTCGCGGAGGGGGCGCCCGGCTTCAGGCTGTCCATGTTTTGGGCGAGCAGGTTCAATTGGGTGCTGACTTGCAACCCTTGCATCAAGTTATCCAGCCGGGTGCGCAGGTCCTTGAGCCGTTGGCGGGCGTCGGCGTATTCCGGCTGTTGAGCGGCTTTGGGGAAGGCCTTTCCGAAGTCATCGAGATAGGCTTCCAGGGTGTGCAAGGCCGCGGTGGGGTCGCCTTTGGCCTGGGCCAGCGCGTGCGGGTCGGCCTGGAGCCCTTTTTGCAGGCCCGAAGCCAGGGTGCGGAGCTGGTCGGGGGCAAGGAGGGCCTGTTCCAGTTGAGGCTGTTCGCCGCCGGTGGGATGTACCACGCTGCGCACTTTGGCAACACCATCAACTTGCGCCAGGGCCTGGTTCACCGCAGCGATGCGTTCCAGCCCCTGCGGCGAGCGCAGGTCGTGGTCGCCATCCAGCACCACGATGATCGGCATCATCTCGCCGGTGTTGAAGTGGGCTTTGATGAGTTCGAAGCCCTGCCGCGAATCGGCGCTGGCGGGAATTTCGTTCAAGATGTCGAAGGAGCGGTGCATTTGTGGCAGCAGGATGTAAGGCAGCAACAGTACCACGGTGGTGACCACGGCAATCAGGCCGGGTTTGGCGGTGATGGCATGGGCCACGCGTTCCCAGAAGGGGGAGCGATGCTCGCTTTGCTGGTCGCGAATTTTCCGGTGGAAGGGCCAGAAGAGGTAGGGCCCCAGCAGCGAAAGCAATGCCGGGGTGAGGGTGATGGAGGCCAACCACGCCATAGCCACCGCGAGCGCCATTGCAGGGCCCTGGGCGCGGGTCATCCCGAAGCGGGCGACCATCATGCTCAAAGTGCCGATGACCACGGTGGCGGCGCTGGCCGTGAGTACTGGGGCAATGCGGGTCACGGTTTCGCGGTCGGCTTCCTCACGATCCTGGTTGGGGCGGCGGGAAACTTCCTCGCGGTAGCGCGAAATGAGGAAGAGGGCGTAATCGGTGCCGACTCCGAAAATGAGCACCACCAGGAAGGCGTCCATCATGGTGGAAACTTTCATGATGTTGGCCTTGGCAAGATAGCCCAAAATGCCGCGACTGGTGAGGTAAGCCACCCCAATGGTGACCAGCGGCACCCCTGCGGCAATCGGCGCACGATAGACTAACAAAAGCACCACAATCACCAGCAGGATGGTTGCCCAGGTGGTGCTGTCGACGCTTTTGAGGATATGGTGCATCAAGTCGCGCCCGATGGGCGTTTGCCCCGTGAGATGAACGGTGAGGTTTTGGGGGCGAGTTTGCTGGATGTGGGTGCGAATTCGGTCAACGGTCAGGTTGGCTTCATCGCTGTAAGGCTGCGACTTCAAGTCCACCTGCATGAGCATGGCCTGGCCGTCGCTGCTGAGCAAGATGGGCTTCATTTCTGGATGGTTGAACACGGTGGTCACTTGCTGGACGTCGGGGTCGCGCTGCAGCCAGGCGGCCAGTGCTTTGGCGTAGGCGCGATCCGCGTCGTCAAGGCCGTGGGGGTTGGCCAACACCACGAGGGTGTCGCTCCCCGAGGCCATTTTGGGGAATTCCCGTTCCAACACTTTTTGCGCGCGCAGCGAAGGGGAATCTTTTGGCAGGAAGTCGGATTCGTTGCTGATGCCGACTTTTGAAAGCGGTGGGGCCCACAGCACCATGGCTGCCGCCACCGCCAGCCAAAAGACGACAATGCCGACTTTGTAGCGGGTGACGAAACGCGCAAGGGATTTGAACATGGTCAACCTCCTTTGGGGGATGGGGGCATCCGAAAAAAACGAAAATAAGCGACAAAAAAAGGAAGCGGAAGAAAGACCGCTTCGATTTGTTTATTTGGCTGTTTGGTTGCTTTGGTGTGGCGTCGCGGTGGCCGGGTCGGGAGTTTCCTCGCTTTCACTGCAAATCTGCCGCACCACTTCGCGCGCGAAGGCCGCCAGCGAGCGCTGGTTTTCTTCCGAAAGCGTTTGCAATGTGCGTTGGTATCGGTCTGATTCGCGCAAAATGGCGCTGGCCAGGCGGCGGTTGACCCGCTCGGCGACTTCCAGCGCCAGGCTGAGGCCGGTCAGCGCGCTGAGGCCCGGCTCGCCAGGCAGCCCAATGCGCAAGAGGCGGCGGCGCAGGCGTTTGCCGCGAATCCCCTCCAGCCATGTGCGGAGGGCGAGCAGGATAGCGGTCGTGAGTTCCGCCATGTAGAGCAGCGGTCGGCGGCGCTCTGGCAGGCGCGCCAGCAGGTCGGCCAGCAGGTTTTCGTAATCGCTGGACTCACTGGCGCGCAACTGCGCGAGGATTTGCGCCTTGATGGCTTCCCAATCTTCGGTTTCGGCCGTGGGGCCGGCAAGTTTGGCTAACGCCTCGTCGGCTTGCGGTGTGGGGGCGAAAACCACGCTGGCGCGGCCGGGCCCGCGCTTGCCTTCCGGCAAGCGAAATTCCGAGCGTGCCAGACCGCGCTCTTCCAGCAGGCGGAGCATTTCGTAAGCCGTCACTTTGCCGATGCCCAAACGCCGGGCCACTTCGGTATAGTGAATGGGTTCCTGCGCCTCTTTGTAGAGGTCGAGGAAGCGGCTTAGAAATTCCTGCTGGCGGCGGGTCAGTGGGCGTTGGGTCTGGGAAGCCATGATATAAACTCCGAAAATTCCGAATAAATTGTAAGTCCCCCTCACTGCAATGTCAAGTGTTTTGGGCGAGGTTGCCAGGGCGCTGGTTTGGGTTTTGCCCTTGGCAAAGCACGCCAAAGCCGTGCTTGTGGGGCTTTGGCGTGCTGAGAAGGTCAGACCTGGGGGAAAGGTTTATGCCACCACGCGCATGAATTTGCGCTTGCCCACCCGGAGCACCCCCGGGCCAGGGAAAGGAGCGTGCGGGTCGGTCAGGATTTTGCCATCCAGCCGCACGGCGTTTTGCTGAATCAGACGGCGGCCTTCGCTGTTGCTGCTCACCAGCCCCGCGTTGCGGAGCACTTGCAGCACGGTTTCGCCTTCCTGCAGGCGATATTCGGGCATGTCTTCGGGAATGTCGTGTTTCTGGAAGACGCGCACGAAGTGCTCTTCCGCACGCTTGGCGGCTTCCGCACCGTGGTAGATTTCCACAATTTCGCGCGCCAGTTTCATCTTTACGTCGCGAGGGTTGAGCCGGCCCTCGGCCATGCCGCGCTCCAGTTCGGTGATTTCCGGCGGCGTCCAGCGGGTGAGCAGTCGCATGTACGCGCCCATGGCCTTGTCGGGCACGCTCATCAGTTTGCCGTACATGTCTTCAGGGGTGGAAAGCAGCGGGATGTGGTTGCCCAACGACTTGCTCATCTTGACTTCGCCGTCGGTGCCGGGCAAAATATCCAGAATGATGGCGATGTTGGGCTTGACGCCCATGAAGGTCATCAGTTTGCGCGCCGCGGTGACGATGTTGAAAAGCTGGTCGGTGCCGCCGATTTGCACGTCGGCGCGCAGGGCGTAAGCATCGTAGCCCTGCATGATGGCGTAGAAGGTTTCGTGCAGGTAGACCGGTTCGCCCTTATCCCAGCGTTTGCGGAAGTTTTCGCGGGTGAGGAATTGCTGCACGGTGAAGTTAGAAGCCAGTTTGATCAGGTCGGCAAACGTCAGTTTGGAAAGCCACTTGGCGTTGTATTCGATGATGGTCTTTTCGGGGTCGAGGATTTTGAAAGCCTGCTCCGCGTAGGTGCGGGCGTTTTCCTCGACCTCTTCGGGGGTGAGTTGGGGGCGCAGTTTGTCTTTGTCGGAAGGGTCGCCGATGAGGGAGGTGAAGTTGCCGACCAGGAAGATCACCTCGTGGCCGAGTTCCTGAAACTGGCGCAGTTTGCGCATGGGCACGGTGTGGCCGAGGTGCAGGTCAGAGGTGCGGGGGTCGAAACCGCAATAGACGCGCAGGGGGCGGCCTTCCTTTTGGGCTTCGATCAGCCGTTCCTTGAGTTCGTTTCGCATGGCTGTGGCAAGGGCTTCGTCGCCGTAGGCTGTGCCTTGCATCAGCAGGTCAACTTGTTCGTCGATGGGCATCTGGCGTAAGTCGGTCATGGCAGCCTCCTGAAAGCATAAAAAAACGCACCCTGCGGGGTGCGTGGTGGAACACCCGCAGGGTTGGATTTATGAACGAGCGTAATAGGTTTCTTCGTCGCTGGCGCGTTGGGAGGTTAACCCCGCCTGCTGCACGATGGTCGCTGCAAGGGCTTCCCCTTCCTGGAAGCCGAACAGGCTTTGGGGTTTGCCTTCGTGAATTTCTACTTGCATCAGCGTGCGGAAGGCAAAGTGCTGGCCGTTTTCCCCTTGTACTTGCACCCGCTGCCCCCAGCGGTCGCTGATAATGCGCACGCTTTGCACTTGCGGCCACGTGAGTGTTACATGCCGCAGGCCGTTGTGAAATTCCAGCCCATCGGCGTTCAAGGTGAGCACGGTGCGGCTATCAACCCAGTTGCCAAAGGAACTGAGGAGCGCCGAGCCGACGAAGAAGCCCAACAGCACCCACAGGAACCACGGCACGGTGCCCAGCCGCCACGCAGTGATGGCTGTGACCACTAACATGGCCGCGGTCAGACCCCAGGCGTAGGCTTCCCCTCGGCGGGAACCCCGCAGGGGGCGAAAGGTGCCAGTCAGAGAAGACATTTTAGCCATGCCCGAATTATAGCATAAACGGCTTTATTTGCTGTGGCGCATTCGCTTTTCCTGGCGGAAGATTTCCACGCCATCCCAGAACAGAGTGATGGCTGTAATGCCGAAAACGGCTGAGAGCAGGTCGCTGGCGCTGGCAAAAGCCGCTGCCAACACGACAACGCTTAAAGCGAAAAAGGGAATGGCTGGCCGCGTGCCCCATTGGGCATGGAAGCGCCGCACCATGACGTGCCCCAGCCCAATGGTCACGAACGTGACCAGCGCGAGCACAACACCGGCCCATTGCAGGTTCATGAGCGCACCTTTTTCCGTCGAGGGTTGGCTGGGAACAGCCCTTGCTCTACCCGCCTGGCCTGGTCGGGGAGTTCGGTGCTGCCCCAAATAACCGAACCGGCGAAGATCCCCAGCAGCGCCGAACCCCAAAAGGAGGGGATGAAAAGGGAGGCTGCCGCCATCAGTGCTCCTACAGCCAGCACCACCGGCCAGATGTGCGCACCGAGATGGTATTCCAGTTTGATGACCCAAAAGAAGCCGAAGCCGATGGCAAACAGCATGAAAAGCCCTAAAATCAGGCCGGTAAAGTTCACGGCGACCTCCTGCAAAGTGTGTTGATGTGGGGAAGGGGTTTCCCAGGCGGTTCTTCAGCGGTTCTTCCGTCTCAGGCGGTGCGGGCGCGGTGTTGGGCGTGTGTTGCCCTGCCATCGCGCCGCAAGCCCCCTCAGCATAACGCCTGTTGGGGGCTTTTGCCAGTCAGTTTTTGGCAATCTTGGGCTAAAGTGAGATTAAGAAGCCGGCCAGCCGTGTTCCCCCACAAGCGGCACGAAAGCCACGGCATCGAGGGTTTCCCGTTCCAGACGTCCCTCGCGGCGGGTCCAGCGTTCCAGGTGCTGGTAACCCCGGTCGCCCACCGGTGCTACCAGCCGACCGCCTTCGGCCAGTTGTGCCAGCAGGGGGGCGGGTACTTCGGGCGCTGCGGCGGTGATGAGGATGGCGTCGTAAGGCGCATATTCCGGCAAGCCCAGCGTGCCGTCGCCGACGTGGACGTGCACGTTGTCCAGCCCCAGGGCTTTCAGCCGTGCCTGGGCCTGGGCGGCCAACTGCGGCAGCCGTTCCACCGTGTGTACCTCTCGCGCCAGGTGCGCCAACACGGCGGCCTGATAGCCCGAGCCGGTTCCGATTTCCAGCACTTTCTCGTCGCCTTGCAGGTTGAGCAGCGCCGTCATGTAGGCCACGATGAAGGGCTGAGAGATGGTCTGCCCCTGGCCGATGGGCAGGGGATGGTCGCCGTAGGCTTCTGTGCGATAGGCTTCGGGCACGAAAAGATGGCGTGGCACCTGGCGCATGGCGGTCAGCACCCGCGGGTTACGGATGCCGCGGGCGGTGATTTGTTCGGCAACCATTTTTTCGGCTTCGCGATGCCAATCGGCGGGCATAGGAGCGCCTCCAAAGATGGGCGTTATTCTTCGTTGTCGGCGGCTTGCAAAGCGGCCAGGTGCGGGATGTCGGGCGGGGGGACGGTTTGGTGGTAGCGGATGAGCGCCACGGCCTCGGGGGAAGCCCCGGCCTCCGCGACGAGGCGTGCGCCCCATTCGGGGTGTTGGCGGGCGAGCACGAAAGGCCGCCGCCAGCCGCGCGGCTGGCCTTCCCCCAGGCGGAAAGCACGCGTCGGGCAGCAGGCATAGGATATCACCACAGCGACGCGTTCCCACAGGCGGGGGCGCTGCAACGCTTTGCCGACATCGTGCAGCAGGGCCGCGGTGAGCAGGTCGCGGTCAGTATGCCCGCTCTGCCGCAGCCGTTGGAACACCCGCAGCGCGTGGGCTTGCTCGTTGGGGGGCATTCGCTGAAAGAGCGCCCACAGCGGTGGGCTGAGCAGCCGTTGGGCGGCTTCCAGCCCTTGCGGGTCTGGGCGCGCCCGCAGGGCTTCCCAGAACTGCCGCAGGCGGTAACTCAGCCTAAGAGCCACGCGCCCAGGACGCGGGTTGGCCATATCACCACCCATTGCAGAATATCTAAGTGAAACAACGGCAGCACAAAAAGCACGACCAGCAGCAGAGGCATGGCGTAGGGCTGGAGTGGGGCGAGGTAAGTTTGCCACAGGCGGGGGAAGAGCCCTGCAATGACTTTGTCGCCATCCAGCGGCGGGATGGGAATCAGGTTGAAGAAGAAGAGCAGCAAGTCGAAGAAGACCACGCTGCCCAGAAAGCGCAGCAAAATGTTCGTGAGGCTGGTGTGGGGCAGGCTGAGCCAGAGGAAGCGGTAGAGCACCGCGACAACGATGGCGAGCAGCAGGTTGCTAAGCGGCCCGGCAAAGGCTACCCAAAAGTAGGCCCGGCGGCTGCGTAGCGCGCTGGGGGAAATCGGCACCGGCTTTGCCCATCCGAAGCCGGTGAAGAGGAAGAGCAGCGTGCCCCACATATCGAGGTGGGCGAGGGGGTTGAGGGTCAGGCGTCCGGCGCGCCGGGGGGTATCATCGCCAAAACGGGTGGCCGTCCAGGCGTGGGCAAATTCGTGGATGGGGAAAGCGACCATGAGGATCGCCAAGCGAAAAAGTGTGTCAATGGTGTCGGGGAGGACGAGCATGAGATGGCCTTTGGAGAGAGGAATGGGGGAAAGGGGCGGGATTCTTGAAGAGGGAAGCCGTGATGAAGTGCAACCCTGCCCGCCGCGCGGATTATATCATGGGGGAGGCGCGATGGTATAATCGCGGTGAGGCCCTGAAGGTGCCTCTTGGCTTTCACATAACAGCACTGTGGATTTCCCTCATGCTCCCTGATTTGCATCTTGGCGACCGAGTGCGTTTGCGTAAACCCCATGCCTGCGGCGGTTATGAATGGCGCGTCGTGCGGTTGGGGGCCGATATTGGCCTGGAGTGCTTGACCTGCGGGCGGCGCATTCTGTTGACGCGCCGCAAACTGGCCCGGCGGCTGAAAGTCATTTTACCGCCCGACGATGGAGAACCTCCCGATGCTTAAACTCGCCCGTGGGCTCTTTTGGGTTCCCCTGGTGGTGGTGTTGGCGGGTTGCAATTTGCCCCAGGGGGGAGCACCAGTGCCCTCGGCCACGGTGGTGGAGGCAGCCCGCCCCTCGGCTACGGTGACTTTGGCCGCGACGCCTACCCCTGGGGTATCCCCTTTGCCGGGCACACGGACGCCCTCACCGCCTACCGCAACCCCTCGCCCGTGCACCAACCAGGCTGCCCCCGGCAGCCCCATCGATGTCACCGTGCCCGACGATACGGTGATGCGGCCAGGGCAGGTCTTTACCAAGGTGTGGCAGGTGGTCAACACCGGCACATGCACCTGGACACCGGCATATCGCCTGGTGTGGTTTTCGGGCGCGCGGTTGGGCACTTCGGCATCCTACCCCCTGGGGCGGGAAGTGCGTCCGGGCGAGGCGGTTGACCTGGCCGTGGATATGGTGGCGCCGCTTGCGCCGGGCGTGTATCAGAGTTATTGGAAACTGCGCGCCCCTGAGGGTTCCCTGTTTGGCATTGGGCCGGGGGCAGGCACGCCGTTTTGGGTACGCATTGTGGTAGTTTCCTTGCGCCCCCCTTCGCCCACGCCCACACCGACCATCACCCCACCGCCCACGGCTACCCCCACCCCCACGCCTTCCCCCACCCCCACGCCACCGGTGAAGACCACAGGCCAGCAAGACCTCATGCTGGGCGATGGGCTGGAGGTAGATGGAGAGAAAACCTCGGCCACCGATGTGCTCTACTTGCAGGTCAACGGCGCGCACGTGCTGCGCCCGCAAGACGCCGCTCGCTGGGGCATTTTTGGCAGCGACCCACCCTCGCTGGGAACCTGTCGCCAGAGCAACCGCAGCGCGGCCGATATTCCGGTGGATAGCCTGGGCGTAGGCACTTACCTTTGCTATCGCAGCAGCGATGGGCATATCGGCTATGCCCGCCTGGAAGCCGTGGATCGGGCAACCTGGCGCATTACCCTCTCGTTCATTACCTGGGCCGAGCCGTAACGACTGAAGGAGGTTTGTAGTGCCCCCTCGTCATGTGGTGTTGGTATTCATCGATGGGCTGCGGCCCGACGTGCTGGCAGAGGCCGTGCGCGCTGGCGAAGTGCCCCACCTTCAGCGGCTTTTGGGCGAAGAGGGGAATCATGGCTGGGTAACCTCGGTGCTTGCCCCTGCGCCCAGCATCACGTTTGCTTCTCAGGCCAGTTTGGTGACGGGCGCGCATCCCAATCGTCACGACGTCCCTGGCAATCAGTTCTTCGATCGTTTTGGAATGCACCACGGGGGCAAAGCGCGGCATTATGCCTTTGATGTTGGCGACACGCTGGAAATTGACGACGCGATAGCGGTGTTTACCCAGGGGTTGGCAAGCCGCTGCCTGGGCGCGCGCACTCTTTACGAGCGGGCGGGTTCCCGCGGCCAGCGTTCTGTGGTGGTGGGGCACATGTATGCTAACGGTGCGGACCGCTGGCTTCCCCCGAAGGTGGATATGCTTGCCCGTTTGACCAGGGTGCCTGGCCCTTTGCGCGTTACCCCGGCGGCATTTGATCGCCATGTGCTCGATATGGCCCTGGAAGACCTGTGCGCGCATGGCTTACCCGATATTCTGACCGTGTATTTCATGGGGCTGGATGCTTACAGCCATGCCCACGGTCCGGAAGGCCAGCGAGCCTATTTGCGGGAAACCCTCGACGCCCTGGTGGGGGAACTGCGCGCCGCGGTGGACGAACTGGCCCCGCGCGGCCATCCGCCGTTCTGGATGCTGGCTGCCGACCACGGACAACGGGCTGTGCCCGACGATGACGCCCACGCCGTTTCTTTGCGGTCGGTGGTACCGCTTTTCGCTGCTGAAGGGCGCGACTTGCTCGATTACCCGGGCGAGGGGCGGCATAGCGATGCGGTCATGGCTTTCAACGGCAGCATGGCTTTCGTGTACCTTCGCCGCCAGGGGGAAGCCTGGGCGCAGCCGCCCGATTTTCAGCGCGAGGTGTTGCCCCTGGCCCGCCGTTTTTGGGAAGCCCACCGCAGCGGTGCAGGGGCGCCGGCTTTGGAAGGAGCGGTGGCGGCGGTGTTGGTGCGCGACGTGGCCCACGCCGGTTGGCGCAGCGGCTACGTGGCCCTGACGCCCGACGGCGGGCTCGAAACGCTGGAAGCCTGGTTCCGGCGGCTGCCCGCGCACGACCACGTGGAAGCCCTGCCGCGCCTCGCGGGGATGACTTCGCCGCTCTCGGGTGACATGGTGGTGCTGCTTTCACCGGGGAGCGGGCGTTATTTTGGGCATCCGGTGAAGGGGCTGCACGGCGGCCTCTCGCCGGAAGTTTCTGAAGCCGCGCTGATGCTGGCCTGGCCGGGGGTGACGCCCGCGGCATGGCAGCAAGCGCGGCAGCAGTTCGAGCACGCCGTCAATGTGCGCTGCGAAACCGAAGGCGGACGTCGCCCCCAAACGGCCGATGTGCTCGTGGGGCTGGAAGCCGTGATGTTGGGCTAAATGGAGGCGAGGGATGGGGCGCTAATCTTCGCTGGCCTGGGCTATGGTTTGCAGGGCGTCGTCTAAGGTTCCCCCTTCTTTTCGCACGCCGGGCGCGGGTGTGCCGCAGTAAGGGCAGATGTTCCACGAGAGTTCCATCAGTTTGCCGCAGTGATGGCACACTTTCTTGAGTTTGGTGTGGCAGTGAGGGCACACCATCCAGTTTTCCTTGACACGGCGGCCGCAGCCGGGGCAGCGAGCGGCTTCTTCCACCGCCTGCAGCAGGGCTTCTTCTTCCAGCGTCCGCTGGTATTCTTCATCCAAAGTGCGGCTGGGGCGTAGGATGAGGTACACCAGCAGGCCGGGAAGGGAAAGTACCGCCACGACCAACGCCGCTAAGATGGGCGCCAGGGGATCGCGGCCGCGGGCGCGCATGTCGCGATAAGTCCAGAACACCAGGCTGACCCACAGGGCGGCCAGGAAAGCCCCGCCCCACACGGTGGCAATGACCAGAAGGTTGCGCGTAAGCGTTGGATTGAAGCCCATCGGCTGCTCCTTTGCGGCGATGGGGAGATTATAGCATAACCTCCGCGGGCGCATGAACGCCTCTCGGGCTGCGCAAGCGACGGAGGAGGGGGCCTGGCTTCCTTGGTTTTGAGCCGTTTTGTGGTAAAGTAAAAGCAGGAGCACGCGATGTATACCATCCGCGAATGGGCAAAAGATGAGCGGCCGCGTGAGCGGCTGGAGCAGTTGGGGGCGCAGAGCCTGAGCACGGCCGAACTGCTGGCCATTCTTTTGCGAGTGGGGCGGGAAGGCGAAACCGCCGTGGACTTGGCACGTCGCTTGCTGCAACAATTTGGCGGCCTGGCAGGCGTGCAACGGGCGTCTTTTGACGATCTGCGGGCGGTGCGCGGCGTGGGGCCGGCCAAGGCGGCGCAGATCAAAGCGGCGCTGGAACTGGGAAGGCGGTTGCAATGGACGCGCCTCGGCGATCGCCCCCGCATTACAGCACCTGAAGATGCTGCCGCGTTGCTCCTCTATGAGATGAGCGGCCTGGAGCAGGAACATTTGCGGGCGCTGCTGTTGGATACGCGCCATCAGGTGCTCAAAATGCACGATGTCGTGCGCGGCTCGGTCAACAGCGCCCAGGTGCGGATCGCCGAGATCTTTCGCGAGGCCGTGCGGGTCAATGCGGTCGCGCTGATTTTGGCGCACAACCATCCCAGTGGTGACCCCACCCCCAGCGCCGACGATATTGCCCTCACCCGCCAGGCCCAGGAAGCCGGACGCCTGTTGGATATTGCTGTATTAGACCATTTGATCATTGCCGATAACCGCTTTGTTTCTCTCAAGGCGCGCGGGCTGTTCTAACCCGCAGGAGGCACCGATGCAAGAACGCCAGATTATGCTTGTGCCACGGGAGCACTTTTGGGATTGGGTGAAGGCTGCCCGCAATTACGTGCTCACTTTCGGAACGACCATTACGCCTGACCCCAACAACGCGGGACGCTACATGGCCCCAAACCAAACTATCACCATTGTGCTGCCGCCTAATGGCTACCCGGCCCAGGGCGATATCCGCGCCTGGTTTGTGCAGCATTACCCCGGTGTGCGGCTGGATGTCATTGAAGTCAACACGCCGGAAGAATTGGAAAATGTGCTTGCCCAACGCATTGCTGCCCTTGACCGCTACGGCGATACTACCCGCCCCTTCCGGTTGCTCTGGCCGACGGATTACGCGGTCATTACCCAGCCTTTTGGAGCGCACCCCGAAATTTACAGCCAGTGGGGGCTTCCCGGCCATGAAGGGGTGGATTTTCGCGCGCCCACCGGCTCGAACGTGTACGCCGCGGCCGATGGCGTGGTGTATCGCACGGAACCCCAGCCCGTGGGCGCTTATGGACGGCAGGTGCGCGTGCGCCACCGCGCGGGTTACAAAACCGTGTATGCGCATCTTGATGAGGTGCTGGTAGCCAATGGCGATTTTGTCAAGGCGGGGCAGATTATTGGAAAGGCCGACAATACCGGCAATTCCTATGGCTCTCACCTGCACCTGACTCTCAAAAAAGAAGGTGCGACCGAGCGCGGCGAGACGAACTACCCGTATGACATCATTGACCCCACGCCGTTTCTGGTATGGCCGGGCACCGAAGAGGCTATTCGGCGGGCGCAATACGGCTGGGAACCCGGGCATGGTCTGGTGGGGGCCGCATGCCGCCCCGACGGCCAGTTTGGAGAGGCTGATTTCGCGGTGGTCAAGAACGCCCGCCTGGAAGCCGTGCGCATTACCCAGGCGACCCCCGACGAGGCTTTAGCGCGTTTGCGACGAATCAACCCTAACATTTTCCTCCTTGCCCGCATCACGGCCGATATGCGCACCCACAAACTCACAGGAGCCGAGTTTGCCGAGGCTTTGCGCCCCCAGGTTGCGCGCTTTTATGCGCAGGGAATTCGATATTTTGAAATCCACACGCAGCCTAACCTCCACGCCAATGGCTGGATGGTTTCCTGGACGGATGGGGCTTCTTTTGGGGCGTGGTTCCTGCAAGTGTTGAGCGCGTGGCGGCAGCAGTTCCCGGAAGCCAGGTTTGGCTTCCCGGCGCTTTCCCCCGGTGATGACGTGCCCAATCAGCGCTTTGCCGCGGCGCGTTTCCTCGACCAGGCTGACCAGGCTGCCCTATCGGCCGACTGGCTGGGCGCGGCCTGTTACTGGTCGTTGTTCGCTGAAATGAATCGGCCTGAGGGCGGGCGATGCTACGAAACGCTGCGCTTGCGCTATCCCCACAAGTTGATTTTCGTGACCGATTTCGCCAATGTCAACCGCGCTACCGACGATGATATCCGTGGTGACCAGTATGTTTCGTATTACCGCTACCTCTACGAGCGCCCGGGCATTGGAGCGGCTTTTGCTGACTATTTGACCCCTGGTGATGCCGCCTCTTACCTCGGTTGGAGCGATGCTGCCGGCCGCATGAGTGTCGTCGTGACCAAAGTCGCCAACCGCGGGTGGTGACTTTTCCAAGACGTGTCCTCATTGGGTTGATAGGCCGCGTCAAGCCATACAAGAGACGCTTATGGATCTTTCGCCTCATTTCAAGGAAAGCCGGTTCGTTGTTGCTCTTCAGGAAGCTTTAATTGCACTGGCGCCTTTTGCTATTTTGATGTCTTTCCTGACTTTGCTTGCCCAGATTCCTCTTTACGTTCACTGGGCGTTCCCCCCAAACCTCTTTCAAACCCTCAATTTTCTTTCCAGGGGGATGCAGCAGCTGATGTCTATCGCGACGGTTGTCTCCGTTTCGTATCATTTTGCGGTGCGATACGATGCGGAACGCATGTTGGCGATGTTGTTGGGGTTGGCCGTTTTTCTGAGCACGCTTGTGCTTTCCGCGAGCCGCACTTCGCCCCTCCTGGTGTTGCCTTTTAGTCTTGATATTTGGCAAATTGTGATCCCCATTGCCTCGGTTTTCCTCATGAAGGCCCTGGCGCCTTATTTGGCAATTCCTCTGGATGAAGAAAAGTGTAGCACGTACGCGTGCCGGGTACTCCGGCATCTTTACACTTTCGCGCTGAGTTATAGCCTCTTGTTGGGCGTGTGGCTTGGGCTGAACAGGCCGATTGCCGTTTTCACGGAATATTCTCATCGCTTGCTCGCGTTTCTTCCCGCACATTTCTTGGTAGAGGTTCGCACGCTTCTGGCTCAATCCTTTTGGTTCATGGGGATTCAGGGAAGTCGGGTTGCCAATGCGCTCATGGGACCGTCGCTCTTGCAGCAAGAGATTTTCCCCAATCTGTCGCTGGTGGAGTTTTATCGCCTGTTTGCTTCAGCGGGCGGCACGGGGATGGGTATTGCGCTCATTATTGCCCTTTACCTCAATCATAAAGACCGCCACGGCTTGCGCATTGCCCATATCTCGACGCCCTTTGTGATTTTCAATATCAACACTTTTGTCATTTATTGCTTCCCCGTGGTTTTGAATCGTTTTTTGCTCATTCCTTTCTTCCTGGTTCCTCTCTTGACCTCGCTTATCGCGTATGTGTTTCTCTCAATCTTCCCCACCACTTTCTACACTTCGCGGGTTCATTGGACCATGCCTGTTTTTGTCAATGCGTGGATTGTGGGGAAGGGAAATATCTGGCTGCTGCTGTTGCAGGCTTTCCTCGTCGCTGTGGGTGTGGCTGTTTATTTCCCCTTTGTCAAGCGTTTTTCCGCGACGCGTTCGCTCGACTATCACCTCAAAAACCTTTACCTCAACCTGGGGCTGCCGGAATCCCTTCATGTCCATCAGGGTTTAAGCCTGCATAAAGCGCAACATGAAATCATTGAGGCCAACCTGCGCCTCAATGAGATTATTCACCTGCTTTCCACGAAGACACTTTTGGTGTATTATCAGCCGAAGATCGACGTCCGCAACCAGCGCTGTGTGGGGTTTGAGGCGCTTTTGCGCGTCAGGCTCTCCGATGGTACAGTGACCGGCCCTTTTTTCCTGCGAGATATTGAAAATGCCGGGCTTTCCCCTACAATTGACTTGTGGGTGGCGCGTGAAGTCGAACGCCACCTTCGAGCGTGGAGAGCCAAAGGGTTTGCACCCCACATCAGCATCAATCTTCACCCCGATACCATCAATAGCGTGGAGGTTGTGAGGCAACTTGTTTCGCTTCTGGAGGGCGAGCCGATCGAGTTTGAGATCATTGAACGCTCGTTTCTGGGAGGTAGCGACATAGCCCACAATTTAGAGATGCTCAAGCAACACGGATTTCGTATAGCGATTGATGATTTTGGCCGAGGCTATTCGAGTTACCGCTTCCTCTCGGAAGTGGATGTTGATACGGTGAAGACGGACAAGAGCCTGATTCCCCTTTTGCAACATGCGAAAGGGGTGATGATCTGGGAGCACATGATCGATTTGTGCCATCGCCTTCACCTTACGACCATTGCCGAAGGCGTCGAGACGGAAGAGCAGGCTCGCAGGTTGGCACAGATGGGCATTGACATTATTCAAGGATATTACTTTTCCAAGGCCATTCCCATGCAACTGGTGCCTCAATATGTGCCGTTGAGTGCTCAAACATTGGGCGCTAAGGCTGGTACCTGAGAGCCTGCCCTGAGCGCAGCCGCTGTGGCGGTAGCGTTAAAGGGCGCTTGCAATGACATCGCCGGCAAGGTGGCCTGGGTCGATAGGAGATGCCCTATGTATGTGATTATCATGGGCGGCACGGGTATGCTGGGGAGAGCATTGACAGATGCTCTGCTGATGCGGCAGCATACCGTTTCTATTTTCACGCGTGAGCCAGAGCGCCGACGCGGCCTGCCCCCGACGGTGCGCTTGTTGCAGTGGACGCCTCAGTCCCCCGGCGCGATAGCAAAGCACCTGCGGGAAGCCGACGTGGTGGTCAACCTGATGGGAGAGAACATTGCTGCCAGCCGTTGGACACCTGCTCGCAAACGCGCCCTGGTTGCCAGCCGGGTGGAAACTGGCCGGGTGCTGGCATCGGCCATTCGCCTGGCCCAGCCGCGTCCCAAGGTGCTGCTGCAGGCTTCTGCGGTGGGATATTACGGCGACCGGGGCGATGACCTGGTGGGCGAAAGCACGCCGCCCGGCGATGATTTCCTCGCTCGGCTGTGTGTTGAGTGGGAAGCCAGCACCGCCACGGTGGAAGGTTTGGGTGTCCGGCGAGCAGTGCTGCGCACCGGGGTGGTACTGAGCCAGGAAGGTGGTGCTTTGCCCCGCTTGTTGTGGCCTCTCCGCCTGGGGTTGGGAGGCCCTCTGGGCACCGGTCGCCAGTGGGTGCCGTGGATTCACATTGCCGACCACGTTGGCGCAATGATTTTTCTAATGACCCACGAGAAGGCGGAAGGCGTCTTCAACCTTGTGGCGCCGACACCGGTGACAAATGCCGAACTGACCCGCGCGCTGGCGCAGCGCCTGCACCGCCCGGCGTTCTTCCGTGTGCCGGCTTTTATGTTACGCCTGCTTTTCGGCGAAATGAGCAGTGTGTTGCTCGCCAGCCAGCGCGTGCTGCCTAACCGTTTGCTCGATGCTGGTTATGCTTTTCGTTACCCTGTGCTCAATGCGGCGCTGGATAATTTGCTCGCGCCGCGTATGGCTTGATTTCCCTTTGCTGAGGTGCTCATGACCCTGCCTTATTGGCTTCCCGATGCCGTCTTTTACCAGATTTTCCCCGACCGTTTTGCCAACGGCGACCCCGACAACGACCCGCCCAACGTCGCCCTCTGGGGCAGCCAGCCGACAATCTGGAATTTTATGGGCGGCGATTTGCGGGGCATCCTTCAGCACCTGGATTACTTGCTTGACCTGGGCGTCAACGCGCTTTATTTCAACCCCATTTTCCATGCGACCAGCAACCATCGCTACAACACCACCGATTATTACCGCATTGACCCCAAATTGGGCACCCTGGCCGATTTCCATGCCTTGCTGGAAACCTGCCACGCGAACGGCATTCGTGTGATTCTGGACGGCGTTTTCAACCATACCGGCCGCGGCTTTTTTGCTTTCAACGACATTTTGGAGAACGGCGAGCATTCCCCTTACAAGGACTGGTATCTCATCCACCGTTTCCCGGTGCAGGCTTACGGCGAAGGGAAAGCCGAGGATTACGAGGCGTGGTGGGGTTTCCGGAGCCTGCCTAAGTTGAACACCACGAACCCCCAGGTGCGGGAATTCATCTTTGACGTCGCGCGTTACTGGCTGAAGCAGGGCATTGACGGTTGGCGGCTGGATGTGCCCAATGAAATTGATGATGATGCCTTTTGGCAGGAATTTCGCCACGTGGTGAAAACCGCTAATCCTGACGCTTGCCTGGTGGGAGAAATCTGGACGGCTGATGCCCGCTGGGTGCAGCATTTCGATGGACTGATGCATTACCCCCTGCGGGAAGCCATTTTGGGCTTCGTCGAAGGCAGCCTCGCGGCCCCTGCTTTTGCTTCCCGCTTGCAGGAATTCCTCACCCTTTACGGCGAACATGCCAGGGGCATGTATTTGCCGTTAGGTTCTCACGATACTGAGCGGTTGATGACCGTGCTGGGCGGCGACGAAGAGAAGGTGCGGCTGGCGTTGGGGCTTCAGTTTGCTTACCCTGGGGCGCCGGCCGTTTACTACGGCGATGAAATTGGCCTGGAAGGTGGCAAAGACCCTGACAACCGCCGCGCTTTCCCCTGGGATGAAGCGCAATGGCGGCAGGGGGTGCGCACCTGGGTGCAGCGGCTGATTGCGGTGCGCAAGCGCATCCCGGCGTTGCGGCGGGGGGATTTTCGGCTGGTGGAAGCGAAAGACGGTCGTCAGTGTGTGGCTTTTGGCCGCGTGTTAGGGGCCGAAGCCGTGCTGGTGGTTGCCAATGCCTCGTCGGTCAAACGACATTGCCATTTGCCAGTGGCTGCGTTGGGGTGGGAAGACGGGCGCATCGTGCACGATTTGTTGGGGCACGGCGAGGGTGTGGTGGCTGGTGACACGCTCCACTGGGATATTTTGCCGCGCCAGGTGGTGTGGTTGGCCTGAACGACCCTGCCCGGCAGCGTAGCCCCCTATTTGCTTACCCGTAGTTCGTCTTTCAGCCGCCACCGCCGTGACCAGCGCACCAGCACCAGCCCCACGATGAGCACGAAAATCAGGCCGCCGTGCACGACCATTTCGTGGAGTTGGAGGTTGACAACCTGTGGCGTCTGATGCTCGATGGACATCTGCGCCCCGATGAGCAGCAACTTCCGCACGCTGGAAATGATGCCCACGAAAAGGAACGGTTCCAGCGGGACGGCGTGTTCCCGCAGGTAGGCCAACACCGTCCACAAAAGTTCCAGCACGATCATGACCAGCAAGATGTCGTGGATGGCGCGCAGCACGGCATCCTGGTAACTTTCGGGGGCGAGCATCTCTCGGAAAACCAGCGCGCTGTGGTAAAGCAGCACAATGGCAACGCCTGCCAGCAGGAAGCCCGCGATGCACTGTAACACGTCGTCGAGGCTGGCGAGCAGGTTGAGCAGCCGGTGGCGGCGTGGCGATGTGGTTGTCGTGGGTGGGACGTTTGGGGGAGGCGGTGTGCTCATCGGAATCTCCTACCGGTGACAGGTGGGGGTATTATAATAAATGGCACCACACCTTGCAAACTGAGGAGGCTGCCGCTATGAAAACCCGTCACGCTGTCAGCATCAGTTTGGGAAGCTCCAAGCGCGACAAAAAAGTCACGGTGCAGTTTGGCGATACTACCGTGGTGATCGAGCGCATTGGCACCGATGGTGATGTGGAAGCCGCCAAACGGCTTTATCGTGAACTGGATGGCAAAGTCGATGCCTTTGGGATGGGCGGCGTGGATATGTATCTGCGCGTCGACGGCCATAAATATCCTTTGCGGGCGGCTTTTAAACTCATCGAAGATGTGAAACAAACCCCTGTGGTGGATGGGCAGGGGTTGAAGCACACGCTGGAGCGGCGGGTGTTCGAACTGGCAGCCCCGCAATTACGAGAGCCGTTGCATTTCAAAACGGCCTTTATGCCTTTGGCGCTTGACCGCGTGGGTCTGGCCCAGGCAGTGGACGAGGTGGCCGATGAGGTTATCTTCGGCGATTTCATGGTGGGCCTGGGGTTGCCTATCCCCATCCGTGGGCTGAAAACTTACATTCGGTTGCTGAAGACTTTGCTGCCCGTGGTGGGCTTTTTCCCGATGAGCATGTTGTTTTACGGCAGCGACGGTGTGGAAAACGAGCCGAAATACGAGAAATACTGGCAGCAGGCCGACCTGATTGCCTGTGATTTTATGTTCATGAAGAAATATATGCCGCCTCACATGTTGAAAGGCAAAACGCTGGTGGCCAATACCACGACGGCAGAAAACGTGGCTTTTTTGAAAGAACACGGCGTGCGCTTGCTGATTACCACCACACCGCGCTATGATGGGCGCTCTTTTGGTACTAACATGATGGAAGCCGCTCTGACCGCCTACGCGGGCAAAGGCAGGCCGTTGACGTTGGAAGAACTCAATGCTCTGATCGATGAACTCGATTTGCGCCCCACGGTGTTGTATTTGAGCCCCTGAGGGGCTTTGGCTAACATCCATGCACTGCCGCGTATGCAACAGAGGCCCGGAGACGAGCGTTCCCGGGCCTCTGTTTTTGGGCGCGCGACGTGGTGTGTTTGGGCTTGGATAACGGAGGGCGTATCTTTTGCGGTGTCTTTGCGTCATAAGAAGCGAAAGGTAGCCGTGTTGCCATTAAAGGCGGGATGGAGCAGGACGATGAACAGGGAAAAGCGTTGGCAAAGTTCCCGTGAAGTTTATGCGACGTTTGCCGCAGCAGGGTTGGCCGACCGTGAGGAGCGGTGGGCGGCAAGCGGGCGCGAGGCTGTGGGAAGGCCGCCCTATCCCTTGTCTGCAAGGGGCGCGGCACCTGGAAGGTGGGGAGATCATGAGCCTCGCGCTGACCATCATTTGGGCGGATGGTGCCGGGTGCTATGCCAGCGCGACATGGCCACTTATGCCCATAGTGAGCGGGTAGCGCGATGGTCCGTACGGCTGGGACGTGTTTTGGGCTTGCAGGGGAGTGCTTTGCGATATCTGCGCTGGGGCGCGCTGTTGCACGATATTGGCAAAATGCATGTGCCTGCAGCGATTTTGAACAAGCGCGGCCCCTTGACGGTGGAAGAGTGGGGCGTTGTGCGCCAGCATCCTCGCTGGGGATATCAATTGCTGTCCGGAGTGCCAGGGATTCCTGATGAGGTGTTGGAAGTGGTGTTGTATCATCATGAGCACTGGGATGGGGGAGGGTATCCGCAGGGGCTGATCGGCCGGGATATTCCGCTGTTGGCCCGCATTGTGGGCGTGGTTGATACGTGGGACGCTCTGGTTTCGGTGCGTTCTTATCATGCTCCTTTGCCCGTGGCGCAGGCGCGTGATTATTTGCTTGCGCAGGCGGGCACGTCGCTTGACCCGACGATCGCGGCGACGTTTGTCCGTCTTCTTGGCAGGGAAAGCCGCTTAGCGAGGGAAGAAAACCTCCGAATGCCCCCTGCGCTGCAACGAACCGGGCAGGGCTGGGGTGTGCTGCAATGGGCGCGGGCTCTGCAGCGGCGGGCGGCGCGGTGGTTTGCTCCTGCTTTTGGGGAAGGGGGAAAGTACGCTCAAGAAAATGCCTGAAGGCTGTAAACAGTTGGCATTGCAGGAAGTTTTTTTGCCTTTTAAAGCCCCCTTACGTCACACGAGCGCAGCATTCGGGCTGCGCTCGTGAGGTTCGCGTGGAGAAAACGGCTTGAAGGTTATTTTGAAGGTTGCTTGGCCAGCGCGGCATCAATGGCTTCCTGGAAACGGGCGTAAGGCAAGGCGCCTTCGATGAACTGCTGGCTGCCGTCGGGGGCAATGATGACGAAGGAAGGCGTGCCTTTGACCCCTGCGGCTTTGCCATCTTGCAAATCTTGCATGGCCTGCTTTTGGTATTTGTGGCTGTCGAGGCATTGGTTGAACTGGTCCATATTCAGGCCCAGCATTTTAGCCATGGTTTCAATGCGCGGGCGGCTAAAGGCGCCCTCGTTTTCGCCGTGTTGGTTGTAGAAGAGAATGTCGTGGAAATCCCAGAACTTGCCCTGGTCGCCAGCGCAGTAGGCGGCTTCGGCGGCCAGCAGCGATTCGGGGCCAATCCAGTCGCCAAAGGTGCGATACACCAGGCGCACTTTGCCAGGCACCACGTAGTTTTGCAAGATGAGCGGTTCGGTTTCCCGGGCAAAACGGCCGCAGAAGGGGCACTGGAAGTCGGAATATTCGATGATGGTTACCGGTGCGTTGGGATCCCCCACGACATTCATGTTGGCGTGCGGGTGGGGGTGAGAGGGCGGCATCATGATGTCGGTGGCTGCCGGGGTGGGTGTGGCGGTGGACTTGGAAGAGGAGGTAAGCAGGAAAAGCCCACCGACGAGCAAGATAAGCCCGGCAATTACCACCATGGTGATGATGCGTTCGCGGCGCTGACGTTCCAGCCGCTGGCGGCGGCTTTTCGCGCGTTTTGAGCGTTTGGCAGCCATGTGTTGGCCTCCTCGCAGGAATGGGTTTGCGTTGATTATGCCATAGAAAGGGCTTTTTGTCCAAAAACGGCGTCGGGCGGCTTGGCCTGCCCGCCCGACGGAAAAGATGGCTGTGTACCAGGTTTCAGCACGTGCCTTGGTAAGCGCCGCCATCCACGGTCAGCGCCACACCGGTAATGTATGAGGCCGCGGGGGAAAGCAGGAAGACCGCCGCTTTGGCAAACTCCTCTGGCTCGGCCATGCGCCCCAGCGGAATGCCTTTCACCACGGCTTGCAGTTCGTCGTTCAGCGTCCGGCCGTTTTGCTGGGCGCGGGCAGCCAGCAGTTCGGTGACCCGCTCGGTTTTCGTCCACCCCGGCAGGATGCTGTTGAAGCGGATGTTTTCTTTGGCCAGTTCCAGGGCTAAGGTTTTGGTCAGGTTGACTGTGGCAGCGCGAATGCTGTTGGAAAGCACCAGGTTGGGGATGGGTTGTTTGACCGAATAGGAAGTGAGCGTCAGCACGCTGGGGGCGGTCGATTGGCGCAAAAACGGCAACGCTGCCCGAATGAGCCGCACGTGCGCCAGCAGCAGGGTGTTGACCGCGCTTTCCCAGGCTGCATCGTCGAAGGCCTCAAAAGCGCCTGCCGGCGGCCCGCCGGTGTTAGTGACGAGCAAATCCAGCCCTTGCAGGGCAGTGGCGGCCCGTTCGATGACCGTGCGCGGCGTTTCGGGGTCGGCCAGGTCGCCCGTGATGGGCACAATAGCCACCGCGTTGTGGCTGGCTTCCCGAATGCGTCGCTCGGCTTCTTTCAGGCGCTCGAAGTTGCGGCCGTTGATTGCCACAGCGCAGCCTTCTTGCGCCAATGCCGTGGCAATGGCCAGCCCCAGCCCTTTGCTGGAACCGGCGACGAAGGCTTTTTTACCTTTCAAGCCCAGGTCCATGAGTTCCTCCTGTGAGGGGCAAGCGTTGAGGTGCTTGCCAGGTGTGTTTTGACAATGTGCACCCTTTGCGTTACACTGCCGGGGTCATCCGATACTCTTTGAGGAGTTTACCACAGTGAATGTAGGCCAGATGCTTCTCGTCGCGCTCAGCGTGGTGCTGATGTTGTGGTATTTTGGGGGAATGATCATCAACCGCAAGCGTGGTATTGCCACTTATTACTGGCTGCGGGAGGGCTTGCGGGAGGCGGTGGGGGAACTCACCGAGGCGCGTTGGCTCGGAGCCGGGGCGCGGCTGGTGGTGGGGGAAGCCCGCTCGCCTTTTCGGCGCATGGAAGTCGTGTTCCGCCTGGAGGCGCGCGACATTTTGCCGTGGTGGCTTTTCCAGCGGCTGCGCGGCCATCGCGATTACATGGTTTTGGAGGCGGCGTTGCGTACCCTCCCGCCAGCGTGGGAGGCGGCGCGGGCTGGCAGCCCGGAACTTCGCCAAATGCAGACGGAAGGCCGGGCGAAGGCGGTTGATGGGCCGCACGGCCTGACGCTTTTGTTGCGCGGTAAGACCCGGGAAGCCGATTTGAAGCCCTGGAAGGCTTTCCTGGAGCGTTATGGCGATGCGCTGATTTCGCTTTCGGTTTCTCGGCGGCAACCGCACGTCGTTCTGCGGCTCTCGTTGCCGCCGTTGCAGGCGAAAGAAGAGCCTGCCAGGGCCTTTTTTGAAGCCCTGGCTGCAGCCTGTGCCGCGGCTTCCCGCCGGTAGCAATGGGGTCTGAAATCTGGCGCGCTTGTTGCCGCGGCATGCGCTGGTGTGACGCGCCAGCCGTGCTTTAATTGTGGCCCGATTTTGGAGGATGTCAAGCACTTTGGGCGGTGAAATGGGGGAAAGGTGCGCCTTGGGAGGGAGAGTTGTGGAGGTGGCGGAAAGGCTGCCGCTGGCCGGGAAAGCCGTTGCCTCGAAAGGCTGATAAAATAGCCCTATGGATTGGAAAGAGACGCTTGCGGCTTTGCGGTTGGTCGGCCTGCGAAATGCCTGGCGGGCATGGACTTATCGCCGCCGCAAGGAAGCCCTCGATATGCCTCTGATGCGTCAGCCTGCCCCCTTGCAAGGGGTGGGCGCGTTGCATACCGTGACGCAGACCAGGCACGGCGCGCGAGTGACCTTTGCCTTTGCCGCGCTGGAAATTGCTTTCCTCGCCCCTGATGTCGTCCGGTTGACGTGGGAGCCCGGCGCACCGCCGCCGCCGTATGCCATACCTGAGCCTCCCGCCTGGCCGCTGCCAGAGGTGGCCTTCCGCCAGCGCGGCGACGCCTGGCGACTGCGCACCGATGCGTTGGAACTCGTCGTCACCACCGAGGGTTTGGCTTTTTACACGGCCCTGGGTGAACTGCTGCGCCGCGAAACCTGGCCTTCCCGCCGGGGCGAGGGCTGGCGGCAATCGGCTGCGCTGCACCCTGAAGCGGCGGTCTTCGGGCTGGGTGAGCGCGCCGCGGGCCCTAACCTGCGCCCTGGCACCTACCGTTTGTGGAATCAGGATCCCAACGGCCATTATGGCCCTGGTCGCGACCCGCTTTACATCACCATGCCTGTGGCCTGGGTATTGCAGCCTGCGGGCGCGTATTTGATTTTTTACGACAACCCTGCCCCTGGCGAAGTGCGCCTTGACGATGGCTTCCATGTGCGTTTCGACCACGGCGCGCTGGTGGCCTATTTCATCACCGGCGACCCCGCCCACATTGCCCGCCGTTGGGCCGAACTGACCGGTTTCCCGGCCATGCCGCCTCGCTGGGCGTTGGGCTATCACCAATCTCGCTGGGGCTACCGCACGCAGGGGCAGGCCGCGGCGGTGCTCGACGGCTTTCGGGAACATGAGATGCCCCTCGCCGCTCTCCACCTGGATATTGACTACATGGCAGGCTACCGGGTTTTTACCGTGGATCGAAGCCGTTTCCCCGACCTGCAGGCGCTGGCGGCAAAAGCGCATGGGCAGGGCGCGCACCTGGTCACGATTGTGGATGCAGGCGTCAAGCGCGACCCCCGTTGGGATATTTATCAGGAAGGCCGGGACGCGGGGGCTTTCTGCCGCCTGCCTGATGGGGAGGAGGTGAGCGCACCGGTTTGGCCGGGATGGTGCGCTTTCCCGGATTTCACCGATCCCGAAGCCCGGGCGTGGTGGGGCCGGCACGTGGCTGAATTTGTCGACGCCTGGCACATTGACGGCTTGTGGTTGGATATGAACGAACCGGCCGCCTTTGTGGACGCGGGCGACCCCACGCTGCCGTTGCCAACGCGCCACGCGTTGGAAGGCGAGGGAGGCGACCACCGGCTGGTGCACAACGTCTATGGCCTGCAAATGGCGCGGGCCGCGCACGAAGCCCTGCGCAAAGCCCGCCCCGACCGCCGCCCCTGGGTGCTTAGCCGCTCTGGCTGGGTGGGGTTGCAGCGTTACGCCTGGGCGTGGACGGGGGATACCGAAAGCACATGGGAAACCCTGCGGCTTACGGTTGCTACCGTGTTGGGAATGGGCTTGAGTGGGGTGCCCTTTGTGGGTCCCGATGTAGGTGGCTTTGCGGGCGCGCCCGATGGTGAACTTTACCTGCGCTGGCTGCAATTGGCCGCGTTGTTGCCTTTCTTCCGCACGCATTCGGCGGTGCATACCCCCGGCCGTGAACCGTGGTCTTTTGGCGAGCCGTGGACTTCGCATGCCCGCGAGGTGCTGCGTTTCCGCCGCCGTTTGTTGCCGTACCTCTACGCCCTGGCCTGGGAAGCCCATACTCGCGGGCAGCCGTTGGTGCGGCCTCTGTGGTGGCTGGCCCCGCAGGAGGCCGACTTTTGGGGTGTGGATGATGCTTTCCTGTTGGGTGATGCCTTGTTGGTGGCCCCTGCTTTGGCTCCGGGGCAGGAAGAGCGTTTCTTGCAACTGCCGTGGGGGGCGTGGTACGATTTTTGGGCGCCTGCTGAACCCCACTACGGCCCGGCGGAGGTGCTCTTGCCCACCCCTCTGGAGCATCCGGCCTTGTTGGTGCGCGCCGGGGCATTGCTGCCACTGGACGACGGCGAGGCCCTGACCCTGTGGCTGGGCTGGCCCCCGGAAGGCGAATATCACAGCCGCGTTTTCTTCGACGCGGGGGATGGCGAAGGCTCCTCTCGCGTGGAAGACTGGACCGTGCACCGGAGTGGCTCGGTGCTGACCCTGCACCGCACGGTGGAGGGCGAGTTTGCTTTCCCTTACCAGCGGTTGCGGTTGGTGGTGCATGGGGCTGCATCGCTGCGGGTGGAAGCCGATGGGCACGACGTATCGCCCCGCGCCGATGGCGTTTTCTTCCTCCCTACGGCGACCCAAACCGTTACCTTGGCCTTCGCACCTTGACCCGCGAACCGCCACTCGCTCATCGCTGATTCTCAATTGCAATAGCCAATCCCATGTCCCTCTTTCGCCGCCTTTTCCGTTTTCTTACCGCCCCGTTCCGCGCCTGGCGATGGGCCGCGTTGCAACTGTATCGCGCCCGTCAGACGGTGGTGCGGTTTCTTACTGAGGAGCCGGAGGAGCGCCCGCTGGGCGATGCATTGGAAGAAGTTGTGCAATCCCCCGCGGCGCTGTTGCCCCACATCGCGGCTTTGCGCCGCCATATTTTGCGGGCCTTTCTGGGCTTTTTGGTCGCCACGGTGGCGGCTTTTATCTACACCCCCCGCTTTCTCGACTTTCTGGCACGCCCGATTGGCGGCATGAGCCACTTGCAGGCCATCGAGGTCACCGAACCCATCGGGGTTTTCATGCGGGTGGCGTTGTTGCTGGGCTTTGCCGTTTCTTTGCCTTATACTTATCTGGAACTCTTTCTTTTCATTGCCCCTGGCTTGCGGCCGCGTGCGCGCCGTATCGGGCTGTTGGGCTTCCCGCTGGTGTTGTTGTTCTTTGTGGGCGGGATGGCGTTTGCTTACTATGCCATGCTGCCCACGGCACTGCCGTTTTTGCTCAACTTCATGGGCATTCACACCGTGCCGCGGCCCGATTCTTACATTCGCTTTGTGACCGCGCTGCTGTTTTGGACTGGCCTTTCGTTTGAATTTCCCCTTGTGATTTACTTGCTGGCAGCGTTTGGGGTGGTGCGCGCTTCGATGCTGTGGAAGCATTGGCGGGAAGCCGTGGTGGCGATTGCTGTGGTGGCTGCTGTCATCACACCCACGGTAGACCCCATCAACATGCTGCTGGTGATGGCGCCGTTGACGGTGCTTTACTTCCTGGGTGCCGTTCTGGCGAAATTTGCCGAGCGCTCTCGCCCGCCTGTCCAAACGACCACCCGACCTGACGACTAAGCGACTGCGTCACCCCCTGACTACCCGCCCGCGACTATCCAACTCAACGATTGCCCCTATGCCCTCTCTTTTGCTCCACCCTTCCTGGATGGGCCGCTTGTCTGACGCCGGAGAACCTGATGCCGACGGTCTCCCGCTCGACATTCGCTCGGCGCGCGCCCTGGCGGCGGCGCTGGCTCCCGATGCCGACCCTGCGGAACTTTATGCCCTGGGGCTGCTGCAAGATGCCTTCCGCCTGCTGCTGCGCCGTTATCGCCGGGCTCACCCTGCCGTTTTCCCCGGCCTGGAAGCCTACCTGCGCGCCGCACTGGGTGACGCCGCGGTGGATGGCCTGACCGCGACCTTTGGGGATGCCTGCACCCCGGCCCTCGGCAACAGGTTGTGGGAAAGCCTGCTCATCCTTTGGGCCACGGCCAACAACCCCGCGGCTGCCGTGTTTGCCCCCCTGTGCCCGGTCGAGGCCCTGGGGGAGGCCTTCCCGCGGGCGATGGCTGCTGCTAAAGCCTATTTCGCTACTCAGCCGCCCCTGCCCCCCGAA
Organism: Chloroflexota bacterium; assembly: GCA_011322445.1. Classification (NCBI taxonomy): domain Bacteria; kingdom Bacillati; phylum Chloroflexota; species Chloroflexota bacterium. The sequence continues at coordinate 52,269 of DRMV01000037.1, forward strand.
AACCTGCCCGTGCCCGAAGCCCTGCTCGCCCCTGCCCGCCGCTCCCCCCACAGCCTGGCCGCCCAACTGGCCTACGTGCTGGAAGCCTGGGGCGAGGCGTTGGGCGCAATGCGCGCCAACCTGCTGCGGGGACTGGATTTCGCCCGCGAGGCCGAGCGCCGTGCCCCCGCTGCACCCCCGCCGCCCGACGAGACCGATTTTGCCGCCGTGCCCTTCGATGCCGACGCCCCCGAAGCCTATTCCCCCGATCGGGAATGGATGCCCCGCCTGGTGCTGGTCGCCAAACACGTTTATGTCTGGCTGGCGCAACTTTCCCGCCGCTTTGGGCGCGACATTCACCGCCTTGACCAGATCCCCGATGAGGCTTTGGCCGAACTGGCCGAATGGGGCATCAACGGCCTGTGGCTTATCGGCGTGTGGGAACGCAGCCCCGCTTCGCAGAAAATCAAGCGCCTGATGGGCAATCCCGACGCCCTGGCCTCGGCCTATTCGGTGTACGATTACCGCGTGGCCGCCGACCTGGGCGGGGAAGACGCCCTGCAAGCCCTCAAGGCGCAGGCCGCCCGCTTTGGCATCCGCCTGGGCGCGGATATGGTGCCCAACCACATGGGGCTGGATTCCCGCTGGGTGGTAGAGCATCCCGACTGGTTCATCCAGACCGACGCGCCCCCCTTCCCCAACTACCGCTTCACCGGCCCCAACCTTTCCTCGCACCCCACGGTGGAAATCCGCATCGAAGACGGTTACTACGACCGCAGCGACGCGGCAGTGGTCTTCCAGATGCGCGACCACCGCGATGGGCGCACCCGTTACATCTACCACGGCAACGACGGCACGGCCATTCCCTGGAACGACACCGCCCAACTCAACCACCTGCTGCCCGAAGTGCGGGAAGCCCTCATCCGCACTATTCTGGAAGTCGCGCGGCGCTTTCCGGTCATTCGCTTCGACGCCGCGATGACCCTCACCCAAAAACATTACCAGCGGCTGTGGTTCCCCGCCCCGGGGGAAGGCGGCGCAATCCCCTCCCGCGCCGAGCAGGGCATGACCCGCGCCGAATTCCTGCGCCACATGCCGCGCGAATTCTGGCGCGAAGTGGTGGACCGCGTGGCCGCCGAAGCCCCCGACACTCTGCTGCTTGCCGAGGCGTTCTGGCTGCTGGAAGGCTACTTCGTGCGCACGTTGGGGATGCACCGGGTTTACAACAGCGCCTTCATGCACATGCTGCGAGATGAGCGCAACGCGGCTTATCACAAACTGGTGCGGGAAACCCTGACCTTCGACCCGCGCATTTTGCAGCGCTATGTCAACTTCATGACCACCCCCGACGAGAAGCCCGCCGTGGAGCAATTCGGCAAGGGCGATAAATATTTCGGCGTGGCGACCCTGATGGCAACCCTCCCCGGCCTGCCCATGTTCGGCCACGGGCAAATCGAAGGGCTGAAGGAGCAATACGGCCATGAATTCCGTGCCCCCCGCACCGACGAAAGCCGCGACGAGGGCTTCATCGCCGAGCACCGCCGCCGCCTCGGGCCGCTGCTCCATCGGCGGGCGCTGTTCGCGGGCGTGGAAGCCTTCCGCTGGTTCCTGCTGGAAACCGACGGCGGCGAAAACCCCGACGTCTTCGCCTACACCAACCGCCAGGGTGACGCGCGGGCGCTGGTGGTGTATCACAACCGTTATGCCGAAACCGCCGGGCGGCTGCACCACAGCGCGCCCTTCGTCAGCCCCCACGCGCCGGATGCACCCCCGCGCACCGAAACCCTGGCCGAAGCGCTGGGACTGCCCAGCGACCCCGGCCTGTGGGTGCGCTTCCGCGATCTGGTGAGCGGCCTGTGGTATCTGCGGGAAGCCGCTGCGTTGCACCGCGAGGGGTTGCACGTGCACCTGCGGGCTTACCAGGCGCAGGTGTTCGTGGATTGGGAAGTCCTTCCCGACCCCGATGGCCGTTGGGCGCGGCTGGCCGAGGCGTTGGGCGGTGCGGGTGTGCCCGACCTGGAAGCCGCGTATCGCGAGCGTTTCCCGCCGTTGCAGGCCGCGGCGGAGCAACTGGCGGCGGTATGGGTGCGGCGCTTTCCTCTTTGCCAGCCGCTGGGCCCTCAGCCTTCGCCCGAGGATGCTGCCGCGGTGGTGGAGGCATTCCGGCAGGTGCTTGTGGCCGCTCAGGTGGAAAGCGCGGCGGCGGAAAAAGCCGCGGCAACTTTTGCCGCCCGGGTGGAGGCGTTGCGGCAGGCGCTTGACCGTTTGTGGGCGCCGTGCCCGGAGGAGCAGGAGCCACGGTGCGCCTGGCAGCGGCAGTGGCGCAAGCGGTTGTGCGCCGGCATGGCGGGTGGGGTTGTTTCCGGGAAGCAGGAAACGCCCGACCTTTCGCCTCCCTTGCTCACCCCGTTGCAGGTGCTGGCTGGCCTCGCGTTCCCTTGCCTGCCGACGGCGGTGCGCGCGGCTGTGGCCGCGGTGTGGCAAATCCCTGCGGAAGAGACGCCCGACGTGGCCGGCTTGTGGGCGGAAGCCGTTGAGGCAACCCGGCCGCGCGAACGCGGCTGAGGTAGTGGCGTGAATTGGGGGTAAAATGAACCCATGCCGAAGAAACCGCGTTTGGATGCTTTGCTCGTGACCCGTGGCCTGGTGGAAAGCCGCACCCAGGCCCAGCGCCTGATCATGGCCGGGCAGGTGCGGGTGAACGACCAAGTCGCCCTCAAGCCCGGCCAGCGGGTTGATGCCGATGCCCGTCTCGAGGTGGCCCAGCCGCCTCGTTTTGTCTCGCGTGGGGGGGAGAAACTGGCCGCCGCGCTGGAGGCTTTCCCCATTGCGGTGGGGGGAAAGGTGTGTGCCGATGTGGGGGCTTCGACGGGCGGCTTTACCGATTGCCTGTTGCAGCACGGCGCGGCGCGGGTGTATGCCCTCGATGTGGGGAAGGGCCAGTTGCACTGGAAACTGCGCAATGACCCGCGTGTGGTGGTGATGGAAGGGACCAACGCCCGCTATGTCGAACGCTTGCCTGAGCCGGTGGCGTTGGTTACCATTGATGCCTCGTTTATCTCTTTGCGGGTGCTGCTGCCGGTGGTGCGTGGCTGGTTCCCGGAAGCCGTACATGCTGAGGGAGGCGAGCGCGGCGACGTCGTGGCGCTCATCAAGCCCCAGTTCGAGGCGGGTCGGCAGGAAGCCGCGCGCGGCCGGGGGGTCATCCGGGACCCGGAGGTGCATCGCCGGGTGTTGCAGACCGTCCTGGCGTTTGCCCAAACACAGGGGTACGGGGTGCGCGGTTTGGCGCGTTCCCCTGTTCGCGGCCCTAAAGGGAATGTGGAATTTCTGGCCTGGCTGAAGGTTGGGGGGCTTCCCGCCACGGAAGATGCCCTCGCGGTGTGGATCGAAGCCTGCGTGAAGGGGTAACCGCAGCGTGGATTTCGCGCTTTTTGGGGGAATGCCTTGACGGCGGGGGAGCGATGGCGCTATAATCTTTGCGAAACTGAAAATCGTTTTCAATTGTTCCTCGCTGGCGAGGAGCAACCCAGATGGTGTGGAGACCTGCATGAGCGCCTCTTCCGCTGAGGAACGGATTGCGCGCTGGCATTCAGCGCTTCAGGCGTGCGGTTATCGCCTGACACCCGCCCGCCAGGCTGTGCTGCGCGTGCTGGCCGAGAGCGACCGCGCGTTAGACGCTACCCAGATTTTCGACCTGGCCCGTCGGCAAGTGCCCAGGCTGGGGCTGGTCACCGTGTATCGCACGTTGGAGACCCTTCAGGCATTAGGGTTGGTGCAACGGGTGCATTGCAACGCGCAGTGCACTTCTTACGTGGCCGCTGAGCCGGGGCATCAGCATTTGCTGGTGTGCCATCGGTGTGGCCGGGTGTGGTATTTCAGCGGCGATGATTTGGGCGAGTTGATGCAAGCGGTGGCGGGTGAGAGTGGCTTTGTGGTTGAAGACCATTGGTTGCAGTTGGTAGGGTTGTGCGCCGATTGTCAGCGTGCTGTTCGGGCTGAAGAGGACGCACGAAAAACTTCCGTGTGTCGGGAGGCAAAGCAATGAGCAGGGTTTTTCGTATAGCCAGGTTAACTTGGGCAAAGGCAAAGGGGCAGCGTGGGCCTGAAAAGCAAGCCCGCCGGTGGCAGGGGCTTGGAGCCAAAATGTTCCCCTGGAAGGGTGGTTTGCATTTTGTTGGAGGTGTGTTGTTGGTTGCCCTGCTGGCAGGGTGTGGCAGTGCTGCGACGCCTGCCACGTCGTCGGGCAAAATGCTGGTAGCGGCATCCATTCCACCGATTGCCGATATGGTGCGCCAGGTGGGCGGCGACCAGGTTGAAGTGCTGACAATGGTGCCGCCCGGGGCCAGCCCGCACACTTACGAGCCCACGCCCGAGCAGATGCGTCGCCTGGCTTCGGCGCGCATCCTCTTCCTCAACGGCGTGGGGCTGGAATTTTGGGCCGATAAGGCCGTGCAGGCCGTCGGGAATCCCCGCCTGCAGGTGGTGGTGCTTTCCGAGGGCATGGAGATTCTTCAAAGCGGCCCCCATGCCACGGGGAACCCCCACCTCTGGCTCAGCCCCCAGCGGGTGATGAAATATGTGGCCCGGATTCGCGATGCGCTGATTGCCGCCGACCCCGCGCACGAGGCCGTCTATCGGGCCAACGCCAAAGCCTATCTGGCGCAGTTACAGCAACTCGACGCCGATATCCGCCGGGCCGTGGCGGGCTTCCACAGCCGCGAAATGGTCACTTTTCACGCTTCGTGGGTTTACTTTATCCACGATTATGGCTTGCATCAGGCGGCGGTGCTGGAAGCCACGCCGGGCCAGGAGCCTTCTGCTGCCGAGGTGGCGAAAATTGTGGAAATTATCAAGGCGACCGGCGCGCCAGCGGTATTTGCCGAGCCTCAGTTTTCTCCGCGGGCAGCCCAGGTCATTGCTCAGGAAGCCGGTGTGCCGGTGCTCACCCTTGACCCCCTGGGCGGTTTGCCTCCGCGTGAGACCTACATCAAACTCATGCGTTGGAATTTGCAGCAACTTCAAAAGGGGTTAGGAGGCACGCCGTGAGCGAGAGGCCGCCGATTATTCAACTGAAAGGCGTGACGGTTGCTTATGGCGCGGTGCAGGCGCTGGAAGACGTCAACCTGACCGTGCCGGAGGGGGCTTTTCTGGCGATCATTGGCCCCAACGGCGCGGGAAAGACCACCCTGGTGCGGACGATTCTGGGGCTGGTCAAACCCGTGCGGGGGGAGGTGCTGGTGTTTGGCAGGCCGGCTACGGCTTTGGGGCGGTTGCGCCGCCAGATTGGCTATGTGCCGCAGATGCATGCGGTGGATTTGCGCTTCCCGGTGCGGGTGGAAGACGTGGTGATGATGGGACGGTACGCGCGGCTCGGGCTGTTCCGGCGGCCGGGCAAGGCTGACCGCGCGGCCGTTGAGCGGGCGATGGCCCGCGTGGGGGTGGCCGACCTGCGTCACCGCCCCCTGGGTGATCTTTCCGGCGGGCAGCGGCAACGGGTTTTCCTGGCTCGCGCCCTGGCAACCGAACCGCGCCTTTTGGTGTTGGATGAGCCGACCACCGGGGTGGATGCGCATACCTCTCGCTCGCTGTACGAACTGCTGCGCGATTTTCAGCAAGAGGGCATCACCGTGTTGATGGTTTCTCATGATATTGGGGTGGTTTCCCAGTATGTTGATGGCGTCGCGTGCGTCAACCGGCGGTTGGTGGCGCACGGGCGGCCTGAGGTGGTGTTGACAGATACCACCCTCAGCGAAATGTACGGTTGTCAGGCGATGTTTTTCCACCACGGCAAGGCGCCGCACATGGTGGTGCGCATGGAGGAGCAAGAGCGATGATGGATTTCTGGCATTATGCTTTTATGCAGCGGGCGTTGGTGGGCGGTGTGATGATTGGCCTGCTGACGGCTGTGATTGGGGTGTATGTGGTTTTGCGAGGGATGTCGTTCATCGGGGCAGGCGTGGCGCATGCCTCGTTTGGCGGTGTGGCGTTGGGGTTCCTGTTGGGCATTGACCCGTTATGGGCGGCCGTGGCTTTTTGTCTGGCCGTGGCATGGGGCATTGGAGCGGTAACGCGGCGAGGCGGCATTAAGGAAGACACCGCGGTGGGCATCTTTTTTGCCTCTACCATGGCGTTTGGTGTGCTGTTGATTGGGTTGATGCAAGGGTATAACGTCGATTTGTTCTCTTACCTGTTTGGCAGCATTTTGGCGGTGACCGCGGCCGATCTGCGGATGGTGTTGGGGGTGGGTGGTTTGGTGTTGTTGACCGTCGCCTTGCTTTACAAAGAATTCCTTTTCATTACCTTCGATCCGGAAACCGCCCGTGTGAACGGTGTGCCCGAACCAGCGCTTTATTATTTGCTGCTGGCGCTGGTGGCATTGACGATTGTGGTTTCCATCAAGGTGGTGGGCATTGTGCTGGTTTCGGCGTTGCTGGTGACTCCTGCTGCGGCGGCCTATCAGTTGAGCCGCAGTTTTGGCAAGATGATGGCGCTTTCGGCTTTCTTTGGGGTTTTGAGTGTGTTGGTGGGATTGGTGGCTTCCTATTACCTCAACACGGCCTCGGGTGCCACGGTCGTGCTGACGGCAACGCTCATTTTTGGCCTGGCAATGCTGTGGCGGCGGATTCGCCCCGCATGAATTTCAGCATTTCTATTCAACTCGTTGGGGAAATATACGCAGGATAAGGTAAAATTAGTTCAGTGACGGGCTGATGCCGGCGGGCGTTGGCTCTTTTCCGCCGTTTTAGGGGGAAGACGGTGCAGGCCGTCGGGCAGTTTGACAACCGAACCCTTTATTTCCCTTTCATCCGTGACGTGTATGATTCGTTGTAAGCAATTATTCAGGAGGCTTTATCGATGAGTGCAGAATTTATTGTTCGCTTGCTTGGCATGGTCGCTTTTGGGCTGGGGGGAGTGTTTTGGGGTAAGGATTTGGCCTTGAGCATTGGGGGGCAGCCGGTGCAAACCGCGGTGGTGCTGGGATTGGTAGGGGCGCTGGCCGGGCTGGTTTTGACGCCTTATTTCACCACCCGCCCCTGGCGCGCTCTTCGCAGAGCGTTGATGCGGGTTTCGGGCCGCACCCTGTGGGCTGGCCTTTCGGGGCTGGTCGTAGGGTTGGGGTTGGCGGCTTTGCTCGCACTGCCGTTTTCGTTGTTGCCTTCCCCCTTCAAGGAAATTCTGACGTTCGTGGCCGTGGCCGTGTTTGGCTACTTCGGCGTGCTGGTGTTCGTTTCCCGCCAGGATGACCTGTTCGTCGTGCTGCGCAGCATTTTTGGCGGCTGGCGCGAGCACAGCGAGCGCCGTGGCGATGAGAGCCGCGTGATTTTGCTGGATTCCAGCGTGCTCATCGATGGCCGGGTGGTTGATATTGCCCGCACAGGTTTCCTTTCGGGCACGCTGGTCATTCCTCGCTTTGTGCTGCAAGAAATTCAATACGTGGCCGACTCTGCCGATCCGCTGCGCCGCCAACGTGGCCGTCGTGGTTTGGCTGTGGTTTCCGAACTGCAACAGGACCCCAACATCACTGTGCAAATCAGCGATATGGATGTCGAAGGTGTCCGCAAGGTGGATGACAAACTGGTGGTGCTGGCGCGGCAACTGCGCTGTCCGATTTTGACCAACGATTACAACCTCAACCGCGTGGCAGAATTGCAGGGCGTGCCGGTGCTCAACATCAACGAACTGGCAAACGCGGTCAAGGCGCTTTACCTCCCTGGCGAGACCTTGCGCCTGAAGGTCATTCAGGCAGGGAAAGAGCCTGACCAGGGGGTAGGCTACCTGGACGACGGCACGATGGTGGTGGTGGAAGAAGGGCGCGACACCATCGGCAAAGAGGTAGAAGTCGTTGTGACCAAGGCCTTGCAAACGGCTGCAGGGCGAATGCTTTTTGCCCGGCCGCGTGAGAAGATGGAACGCTCCTCGTAAGTCGTCGAGTTTTTTTGAAACACTTCCTGGAGGCATTTCATGGCACTGCGTGTTTACAACACGATGACCCGCAAGAAAGAGCCTTTTGAAACACTGGAACCCGGCGTGGTGAAAATGTACGTCTGCGGCCCCACGGTGTACGACAAAGCGCACGTCGGTCATGCCATGTCGGTGCTGGTTTTCGACATGGTGCGCCGTTACCTGGAACACAAAGGGTATCGCGTTCGCCATGTGATGAACTATACCGACGTGGATGACAAAATCATCCGGCGGGCGCACGAACTTGGGGAAGACCCCATCGCGCTGGCCGAGCGTTACATCCGCGAATTTGATCAGCATCTGGAAGACCTGGGGGTGCTTCAGCCGCACGTCAAACCGCGCGTCACCCAGGAGATCGATTGGATCATCAAAATGGTCAAGGGGTTGGAAGACAAAGGCTATGCCTATGCCGTGGACGGCGATGTTTATTTTCGGGTGACGAAAGACGACGATTACGGCAAGCTTTCAGGCCGCAAATTGGATGAGATGGTGGCGGGTGCGCGCATTGAGGTGGATGAGCGCAAAGAGCACCCGATGGATTTCGCGCTTTGGAAAGCAGCGAAGCCCGGCGAGCCTTCCTGGGAAAGCCCGTGGGGGCAGGGCCGCCCTGGCTGGCACATTGAGTGCTCGGCGATGAACCTGCATCACCTGGGCGAGCAACTGGATATTCACGGCGGCGGTGCCGACCTCATCTTCCCGCACCACGAAAACGAAATTGCTCAAAGCGAGAGTTACACCGGCAAGCCTTACGTGCGTTACTGGATGCACAACGGCATGTTGCAAATGGGCGGCGAGAAAATGTCCAAATCGCTGGGCAATCTCGTCACCATTGAAGATTTCCTGGCGGAACACGAAGCCGATGTGTTGCGTATGATGGTGTTGAGTTCGCACTACCGCAGCCCGCTCAAGTTCACCGAAGAGACCATTACCCAGGCCGAGAAGGCGCTGGAACGCCTGCGTGGTGGGATGCGTCCGGCACATGCAAACGCGCCGGGCACGTCAGAGGATGTGCTGGCAGCCCTCGACGAGCAGACCGAGAAAGCCCGTACTGGCTTCGAGACAGCGATGGACGACGACTTCAACGCCGCCGCGGCGCTGGGGCATCTTTTTGAACTGGTGCGCCTGATCAACCAGGCGCGCGACGCCGGGGCCACGGCCGGGCAGTTGCAGCCCGCCCAGCAAACGCTGCGGGACCTCGCAGGGGTGCTGGGGTTGGATTTGACGAAACAGCCGCCGCAAAAACAAGGCCATGCCGAGGCTGCGCCCTTCATTGACCTGCTGGTGGAAATCCGCAGCGACCTGCGTGCCGCGAAGCAATGGGCGCTGGCGGATAAAATCCGCGACCGCCTGACCGAAATGGGCGTGCTGCTGGAAGACACCCCCGGCGGCACCCTCTGGCGCTGGAAGTAGGCGCGGTATATGCGCGAACGTCTTTACGGCCGGAATCCGGTTTACGAGGCCTTGCGCGCCGGCCGGCGGCGGTTTTACCGCTTGTGGGTGGCCGAGGGGGCGCAAATCAAGGGCAATCTGCGGGTGGCTTTGCGGCTGGCCGAGAGCAAAGGCGTAGCCGTTGAGCGCGCACCGCGCCGCAGGCTTGAGGCGCTGGTGGGGCATGCCCATCATCAAGGCGTGGTGCTGGAAGCCTCGCCTTACCCCTACGCCGATTTAGGCGCGATGCTGGCGCTGGCCGAAAGGCGCGACGAACCGCCCTTTGTGCTGTTGTTAGATGCCCTGCAAGACCCTCAAAACCTGGCAACTTTGCTGCGTACGGCAGAGGCTGTGGGTATCCACGGGGTGTTGCTGCCGTTGCGCCGCACGGCCACGGTTACGCCCGCTGTCGTCAACGCTTCCTCTGGCGCGGCTGAGCACCTGCTGGTGGCGCAAAGCAACCTTGCCCAGGCCATTGATGCCTTGCATGATGCTGGCGTGTGGGTCGTGGGGCTGGAAGGAAGCGCCGAGGCTGCCCTGCCCGACGCGGTCGACCTGAAAGGCGCGCTGGCCCTGGTGGTAGGCAGTGAAGGCCGTGGCCTGCGCCGCCTGACTCGTCGTCAATGTGATGCCCTCATGCGCTTGCCCATGCGCGGTAAAATTGAATCGCTCAATGCTGCCGCGGCGGGTTCTATTGCGCTTTATCTTGCCTGGCACCAACGCGGTTGGTAGTGAGCCGTCCTTCTTCCGAACTGTGGGGGCCGCTGGGGACACTTTTTGCCCGGCGGCGGAAGTGGGTGCTCGGAGGCAGATTTCCCGCGGAAGGAACGCTTATGGCTGAATGGATTGTCCTTGGCTCGGCGCATGCCGTGCCCGATGCCCAACACGCCAACACCCATTTCGCCCTCACCGATGGCGAGCGCACGCTGTTGGTTGATGCGCCGTGTGAGGTCGTCTCTCGGCTGCGGCAGGCGGGCATTTCCCCGTGGCATCTCGACGAAATCATCTTGACGCATTTTCACCCCGACCACACGGCCGGCATGCCCATGTTGCTGATGGATTCCTGGTTACAGGGCCGCACAGCACCGCTGCACATTTATGCCCTCGAAGACGTCATTGACCGGTTGCAGCGTTTGATGTCCCTCTACCGGTGGGAAAACTGGCCGGATTTCTTCCCGGTGGTGTTTCACGCCATTCCGAGGGAGGCCATGACGCCGGTGTTGGAAGCACCTGCCTGGCGGGTGTGGGCTTCGCCGGTGGAACACATGGTGCCCGCCATCGGGTTGCGGATTGCCTTCCCCAACGGCGAAGTGTTGGCCTATTCGGGCGATACCGGCCCCTGTGAGGCTGTCGTGGGGCTGGCGCGGCATGCCGATTACCTTTTCCACGAGGCTACCGGAGCGATGGGCGGGCATACCTCGGCAGCGCAAGCCGGGGACATCGCGGCCCGTGCCGGCGCAAAGCGCCTTTACCTCGTGCATACGGCTACCGACCCGGCCACGCGCACTGCCCTGGCGACTGAGGCGAGTAAGGTTTTCGATGGCGAGGTCGTGGTGGCCGACGACCTGTTGCGCGTGAGCGTGGGGGCATGATGCGACGCTCTCATGTGTTGGCTTTGTTGTGGGCGCTGACTGCCCTGTTTTATGCGCTGGGGCTGGCAATTGCCCGTTATTTGGGCCTGTTCCGTCGGTGGGATGCTGCGCTCATGGGGCTGGTTTGGGTCGTTCTGCTGGTGGGCGGCGGCGAGGCGTTGGGGCGGGCTTTCGACCCCCATACCGAGGCTGCAGCCCGGCGGCGGGTGCTCAACCAGGCGTTTGTCTTTTTCGCCGTTGCCGCGTTGGAAGCCACTTTCCTTGCCGAACAACATTTGCTTTCCCCCACGGCCATGTTGTTGCAACTGATGCTGGCCGTGGTCGCAGTGGCGTGGGGCGCACCGCCGGTTCACCTGGCGCTTAGCGGCTATGGCGAGGTGCCGCTGGCTGCTGCATTGAGTTTGCTTGTGCCCGCTTTGGCCTTCGCTTTACAGGCTGGCACATGGCATCGCTTGCTCGGCATGGTGGGCATGCCGTTGTTCGCGATGGCTTTGGCTGTCGCGCTGGCCTGGGATTTCCCGAATTATGCAACCCATTTGCGAGAGGAGCGCCGCACCCTGCTCATGCGCCTGGATTGGCGCACCGCTTTGCATTTCCATAACGTCGCCTGGCTGACCGGCTTCCTGCTGCTGGCCCTGGATGTGGCCTTGGGGTTGCCCTGGGAGATCGCCGCGCCTTGTGGCATTGCTTTCCTGGCGGCGCTCATGCAGGTGTGGATGATGTGGCGGATTGGGCAAGGCGCACGCCCACCGTGGAAATGGTTGCGCGCCAATGCCTTGTTGACGTTGGCGTTGGCGGTTTACGTGCTGGCCATTGGCTTTTGGCGGCTTTGATGGATGTGATGGATGGAGGTTGGCTCCGATGCCCGAATTTTTGAACCTTTTGCCTCCTGAACAAGCGTTGGGAACCTGGTTGCCGCGGGCGACCCACCGGGTCGCGGCCGAGCGTGTGGCAACGGCTGAGGCCTGGGGGCGGGTGTTGGCTTCCGATGTGCTGGCGCCGCACCCCATGCCGCCGTTTGACCGCTCCGCCGTGGATGGGTATGCCGTGCGTGCGGCTGATACTTACGGCGCGAGCGAAAGCCTGCCCGCGTATCTTACGGTGATTGGCGAAGTGCCCATGGGGGCCGCGGCCTCTTTCACGGTGGAAGCCGGGCAGGCGGCGTTGATTCACACGGGCGGCATGTTGCCCCCCGGCGCTGATGCGGTGGTGATGGTGGAATACACCCAACAGGCGCGGCCTGGCGAGGTGGAAATTCTCAGGCCGGTGGCTGTGGGCGAGAATGTGCTGCTGGAAGGCGAAGACGTCGCCGCGGGGGCGGTGGTTTTGCCTGCGGGGCGGCGGTTGCGCGCGGCTGAAATTGGCGGCTTGATGGCGCTGGGGGTGGTGGAGGTGCAGGTTGCTCGCCGCCCCGTGGTGGGCGTGATTGCCACCGGCGACGAAGTCGTGCTGCCTGAGACTGACCCTGGGCCCGGACAGGTGCGCGATGTCAACACCTATACCCTGAGCGCGGAAGTGCGTCGTGCCGGCGGTGTGCCCCGGGTTTATGGCATTATTCCCGACCGCCCGGAAGCCCTGGCTGAAGTCGCGGGTCGCGCGTTGCAGGAATGCGACCTGGTGGTCATTACGGCGGGCTCTTCGGCCAGCACGCGCGACATGACGGCCGAAGTGCTCGACGGCCTCGGCGCGCCTGGGGTGCTCGTCCACGGCGTCAACAGCAAACCAGGACGCCCAACCATTTTGGCCGTGGCCGAAGGCAAGCCCGTGGTGGGGCTGCCAGGCAACCCTGTCAGCGCGCTGGTCAATGTGGGGCTGTTTGTGTTACCCGCACTGGCCCTTTTGCAAGGGGAAACCCCGCATCCTGAGCCGTTGCTCCCTGCCCGTGTAACCGTCAATTTGTCTTCGGCGGCTGGCCGTGAAGACTGGTGGCCGGTGCGTCTCCGCCACACTCCGGCAGGCTGGGAAGCCGAGCCGATCTTTTACAAGAGCAACTTGATCTTTGCTTTGGCGCGCGCCGACGGCTTGTTGAAGGTTCCAGCCGACGCCACTGGCCTTCCTGCGGGCGCCATGGCCGAAGTAAAATTGTTGCGGTAGTTTTTTGCCCCTTCCCTGCCTTGTGACTTTGTTTGTTGCTACGCCTGCCGACCGCCTGACCCAACGACTCTCTGACTCAACAACTAAGCGACTTCCCTAACCATGTCCATCTACCTTCACGACATTCCCCTGGATGAAGCCCACCGCCGTTTTAGCGCCGCGCTGCAAGAAGCGGGGCTGGACGGCGTGCTGGGAACGGAAACCCTGCCGCTGGACGACCGTGCGGTGGGGCGCGTGTTGGCCCAGCCGGTATGGGCGCGCATCTCTTCGCCGCATTACCATGCCGCGGCGATGGACGGTTTTGCCCTCCGCGCCGAGGCCACTTTTGGCGCTCAGCCGCTTTCTCCTGTGACGCTGCCCTACGGCGAAGAAGTCCAGTATGTAGATACGGGCGACCCGGTGCCGTCGTGGGCGAATGCGGTGGTGCCGATTGAGGAAGCCGAGCCGCTCAACGCGGCGGGAGAAGTCGAGACCGGGCGCCCTCGCCAGCCCCACGCGATTCGCTTGCGGCGGGCTGCCCGGCCGTGGCAGCACATTCGCCCGCTGGGTGAAGACATTGTCGCTACCTCCCTGGTTTTGCCTGCGGGGCATGTTCTCCGCCCGGTAGATTTGGGTGCTATTGCGGCGTGCGGTCATACTGAAGTGGTCGTGGCGCGCCGCCCCAGGGTGGCGATTTTGCCCACGGGCACCGAACTGGTGCCCATTGGCACCGACCCCAGGCCTGGCGACATTCTGGAATTCAACTCGGTGGTGCTGGCGGCGCAGGTGCGGCAGTGGGGTGGCGAGCCAACCCGCTTTCCCATCAGCATCGATGATTTTGACCTCATCCGTGGCCGTGTGGCCGAGGCTGCTCGCGAGCATGATTTGGTGCTTATCAACGCGGGTTCGTCGGCAGGTTCGGAAGATTTCTCCGCCCGTGTGGTGGAAAGCCTGGGAACGCTGTTGGTGCACGGCATTGCGGTGCGGCCGGGGCATCCGGTCATTTTGGGCATGTTGCAGGTGGAAGGCCGCACCGTGCCGGTCATTGGGGTGCCCGGTTACCCGGCTTCGGCGGCGCTCACCGGCGAAATGTTTGTTGAGCCGCTGTTAGCGCGCTGGCTGGGACGCTCGCCGCATCGTTCCCCCACGCTGAAAGCCCACCTGACGCGTAAACTGGCTTCCCCCGCCGGCGACGACGACTACGTCCGCGTGGCCGTGGGCAGGGTAGGGGACCGCTGGCTGGCGGCGCCGCTGGCGCGCGGCGCGGGCGTGTTGACTTCCCTGGTGCGCGCCGATGGCATCGTGGTGGTGCCGCGCGGTTTGCAGGGCTATGACGCCGGCAGTGAGGTGGAAGTGCGCCTTTACCGCCAGCCGCACGAACTGGAACGCACGATTTTTGCCATCGGGTCGCACGATGTCATCCTTGACCTGCTGGCGCAATTCCTGAGTGCCCATGAGCGTCGTCTGGCTTCGGCGCATGTCGGCAGCCTGGGTGGGCTGGTAGCGCTGCGGCGCGGCGAGGCCCATCTGGCCGGCAGCCACCTGCTCGACCCCGAAACGGGTGAATATAACCTCGCTTACATTCGCCGTTACCTGCCCGGCGTGCCGGTGCGGGTGGTGCAACTGGTGGAACGCCAGCAGGGGCTGATGGTGCTGCCGGGCAACCCGAAGGGCATTCGCAGCCTGGAAGACCTGGCACGGCCGGATGTGACTTTCGTGAACCGTCAGCGCGGGGCGGGAACGCGGGTGCTGCTGGATTATCACTTGCAGCGTTTGGGCATCGACGCGAGCCACGTGCGTGGTTACGACCAGGAGGAGTTTACCCACCTGAGTGTGGCTGCAGCAGTGGCGACCGGTCGTGCTGATTGCGGCCTGGGTATTCCCGCCGCTGCCCAGGCATTGGGCCTCGATTTCGTGCCCCTCTTTTGGGAGCGTTATGACCTGGTGGTGCCGCGTGAGCACGCCGAGAGCAAATTGTTGCAACCCCTGTGGGATGTGCTGACGCAAGATGCTTTCCGGCAGGCGGTGATGCGTTTGCCGGGGTATAATGTAGATGGTATGGGACGCTTGATTGCTGAAGTGGAGTAAATGAAGAATGACAACGGCTTTGGTGGTGGATGACAATCGGGCGACGGCAGATGCCCTTTGCAGTTTGTTGATGGTGTTGGGGTTGGAAGCGGTGGCGGCCTACAGCCCGTTGAGCGCGCTGGAAATGGCGGCCGCGCGGCGTCCGGATGTGCTGTTGTTGGATTTGAACATGCCCGGTGTGAATGGCGTGGAGGTGTTGCGCTTTTTCAAGCGCGAACCTACCCTGGAAGCCGTGCCGGTGATTGTGGTGACTTCCGATGACCAGCCAGAAACGCGGGAAGCCGTGCGTCGCGCCGGAGCATTGGATTTGATCGTCAAGCCTGCTTCAGCCGAGGCGCTGGAAGCCGCTTTGAAGCGGGCAGGTGTGTTGTAGAGGAGGGTGGTATGCCTTTGGAAGCAGATCAACAGGCCCCCGATTTTGTTTTGCAAGACGAGAACGGCCAGCCTCACCGCCTTTCCGATTATCGCGGCAAGGTGGTGGTGCTTTATTTTTACCCCAAAGACAACACCCCCGGCTGTACGCGCGAGGCTGAAGGCTTTCGGGATGATTACGCTGCCTTCCAGCAGGCAGGCGTGGTGGTGCTGGGCGTCAGCCCCGACTCGCCAGAGCGGCATATCCGTTTCAAGACCAGGCACAATTTGCCTTTTGCCCTCTTGGCCGACCCCGAGCACAACAAGGTGTGCGAACTGTACGATGTGTGGAAGAAAAAGAAGAACTTTGGGCGGGAATACTTTGGGGTTGCCCGGACGACTTATATCATTGACCCCGAAGGCAAAATTGCCAAAGTTTATAAGCGGGTCAGGCCAGCAGGGCACAGCCAGCAGGTGCTGGCCGACCTGCAACAACAGGGGTTGTTGGGGTAAGCATTCCGAAGCCGGAATGAATCAAAAAAGCCCGCCGCGTGGCGGGCTTTTTCTCGGTTTTGAACAGGGTGCCCTGCGTTGCGTTGAGGCCCGAGGCTGGGGGAAGGAAAGCGCCGGGGGCTTTTCCCACAAACAGGGTAGGTTCCTCGCGGAGCGCAACGCGAACCAGGGGCAGGCACGGTTATTCTTCTTTTGACGGCGTTTTGTCGCTTTCGTCTTCGGCCTCGCCTTCCAGCCCTTCGCGGAAGGCGCGAATGCTGCGCCCCAATTCCTGGGCGACTTTGCTGATGCGGCCAACGCCGAAAATCAGCAGCACGATGAGCAAAACGATAAGCAGTTCACCGATTCCGAGATCCATGGCGTGCTCCTTGTCAGGCGAGAGAGTGGGCAAGCGGAGGTATTATACCCCTATTGGAATGACGGCAGGTGCAGTGCTTCGAAGATCAGGCTCAGCCGGTCGGCCATTTTTGCCTTGTCGCGCTCTTCGGCGAAGAAGGCGAGCAAGTCGTCTGCCTCCAAATGGAAGCCCTGGGCGGGTTGGCCTTGCAGGCGCTCGGCGGCCACATCGGCCAGCGCCAGCAATTTGCGGCAACGTTTGCTGCTGGTGAAGCGGACGTCTGCCAGTTGCCCGTTGGCCACTTGGGCAAAAAAAGCCACACGATGCACGCCGCGTCGGGCTTCTTCCCCCAAGGGCTGGTAACCCTCTGGGGGAGCATCGACATATCGGCGTAATCCCTGACGGTGGTAGTCGGCGACTTTCATGCCTCACCTCCTGACGAAGCGCAATTGCGCTCCAGGGTCTGAACCTTCGCGCGGCGCCGAGCGTGGCGCTCCGAGCCGCCGGGCTGGGCGCGCAGAAAGGCCAGCACGATTTCACGCGCCAACTCGCTGCCGATGATGCGCCCGCCCATGCACAGCACGTTCATGCCGTCGTGTTCCACGCCCTGATGCGCGGAGTAGGTGTCGTGGCACACCGAGGCGTAGATGCCGCTCATTTTGTTTGCGGCCATGCTCATCCCCACGCCACTGCCGCAGATGAGGATGCCGCGCGCAGCCTCGCCGCGCTGGATGGCGCGCCCCACTTTCTCGGCGTAGTCGGGGAAGTCCACCGACGCGGGGCCGTCGGTGCCGAAATCCAGCACCTCGTGGCCTGCGTCGCGGATGGCCTGCAGCACTGCTTCTTTCAGCGGATACCCGCCGTGGTCACAGCCAAATGCTATCTTCATGGTTTACCTCGCGAAAAGAAACCGCAGATTACGCAGATTTCACAGATTTTTTCTGCGTAATCTGTGAAATCTGCGGTTTGCAACTATTTGGCGGACAAAACCTCTTTCGCTTTCGCAATCACGTTCTTGACGGTGAAGCCAAACTTCTCCATCACCACGGGCCCGGGGGCCGAGGCGCCGAAGCGTTCCATGGAAATCACCGCGCCGTGGTCGCCGACCCAGCGTTCCCAACCAAGCCGCACGCCGGCTTCTACTGCCACGCGGGCTTTGATGGACGACGGCAGCACGCTTTCCCGATAGGCTTCGTCCTGCTCCAAAAACAGTTCCCAACTGGGGAAGGAAACCACTCGCACGCCGATGCCTTCCGCGGCCAACTGCTCGGCTGCCGCCACCACCAGCCCCACTTCGGAACCCGAGGCCATCAGGATGACCTGCGGCTTGCCGAAATCGGCCAGCACGTAAGCCCCGCGGCGCAGCCCTTCCGCCGGGGCGAAGTGGGTGCGGTCAAGGGTGGGCATGGCCTGGCGGCTGAGGATGAGCGCCACAGGCGCGTCCTTGCGCTGGACAGCGACCTTCCACGCTTCCACGGTTTCGTTGGCGTCGCCCGGGCGGATGACGATGAGGTTGGGCATGGCGCGCAGCGAGGCCAAATGCTCCACCGGCTGGTGGGTGGGGCCGTCTTCGCCCACGCCGATGCTGTCGTGGGTGAAAATCCAGATGTTGGGGATGTGGGAAAGCGCCGCGATGCGCAGCGCGCCGCGCAGGTAGTCGGAGAACACGAGGAAGGTCGCGCCAAAGGGCTTCAGCCCGCCATAAAGCGCGATGCCGTTGATGATGCCGCCCATCGCGTGCTCGCGCACGCCGAAGTGGATGTAGCGGCCTGCGGGCGTGTCGGCCTGGAAATCCTTTTCGCCCGCGAGCGCGGTTTTGTTGGAAGGCGTCAGGTCGGCAGAGCCGCCGATGAGTTCGGGCAGGCGTTGGGCGAGGGCGTTGAGCACTTTGCCCGAGGCCGCGCGGGTCGCCATGCCCTTCTCGTCCGCGGGGAAGGCGGGCAGGTCGGCATTCCAGTTTTCGGGCAGTTTGCCCGCCCAGCGGCGTTCCAGTTCGCGCGCCAGGTCAGGATATTCCCGCCCGTAAGCATCGAGCATTTTGCGCCACGGGGCTTCGTACCAGTGTTCCCCTTTGGGGATGGCTTCCAGGAAGAATTCTTCCACCTCGTGGGGAATGTAGAACATGCGCGTCGGCCAGCCGGCCCGCTTTTTGGCTTCGTTGAGTTCCTCTTCGCCGGGCGGTTCGCCGTGGGCTTTGGGGGTATCTTGTTTGGTAGGCAGGCCGTAGCCGATGTGGGTGCGGCAGATGATGAGGGAAGGCCGCGGGTCGGCTTTGGCTTCCTCGATGGCTTTGTCGATGGCGTCCACGTCGTTGCCGTCTTCCACATGGAGCACCTGCCAGCCGTAGGCCTCGAACCGTTTGCCGCGGTCTTCGGTGAAGGCGATGTCGGTGCTGCCGTCGATGGTGATGCGGTTGTCGTCGTAGAAGTAAATCAGCCGTCCAAGGCGCAGGTGCCCGGCGAGGGAGGCGGCTTCCGAGGCAATGCCTTCCATCAGGTCGCCGTCGGTGACGATGGCGTAGATGTAATGGTCGAAAATTGGGAAGCCGGGGCGGTTGAAGCGCGCCGCCATGTGCGCCTGGGCAATCGCCATGCCCACGCCGTTGGCAAAGCCCTGCCCCAGGGGGCCGGTGGTGGTTTCCACGCCGGGGGTGAGGCCGACCTCGGGATGGCCGGGGGTTTTGCTGCCCCACTGGCGGAAGCGTTTGAGTTCCTCAAGGGGCAGGTCGTAGCCGGTGAGGTGCAGCAGGGCATAGAGCAGCGCCGAGCCGTGCCCGCCGGAGAGGATGAAGCGGTCGCGGTTCGGCCAGAGGGGATTTTTTGGGTTGTGGCGCAGGTGGCGTGTCCACAGGGTGTAGGCGATGACGGCATCGCCCATAGGCAAGCCAGGGTGGCCGGAATGGGCGTTTTGAATCATATCGGCGGCCAGGAACCGTAGGGTCCAGATGGCTTTGTCTTGGAGGTCATCGGTGGTCATGAGAAAACTCCGTTGAGAGAAAGTTGGCAGTGGTTTTCCCTGAAAGTAGCATACAGGTATTGTACCGCGGGAAAGGGATAGCAATGCCCCCCGCGAGCGGGGGGCAGGGGAGATTTGGGTAGCAAAGTTTTGAGGAAGATGGTTTTACGCCGTGGCTTCCTCGCCGGTGCACTTCAGTTTGCCCTTGATCCAGCAGCGCCATTCGCGGTTTTCCCATACGATCAGGATGGGCGAAGCGTTGAAGATGGAGGAGTAGGTGCCGCTGAAAATACCGATGAGCAAGATGATGACGAAGTGCCGCGTCGTGACGCCGCCGAAGAGCGCCAGGGTGAACAGCGTCAGCATTACCGTCAACTGCGTGTTGATGGACCGGTCGAGCGTTTGGACGATGGAGTGGTTGACCAGTTTCTCGTAAGGCAATCGGCGGTAGCGACGGCTGTTTTCGCGGATACGGTCGAACACCACGATGGAGTCGTGCACCGAGAAGCCGATGATGGTCAACAAGGCTGTAAGGAACATGGCGTCGGCTTCCCAGTGAAGGAAGTGGCCGAAAATGGCTTCCATGCCGATGGTTACGGAGACATCGTGCAGCATGGCGATGATGGCCGCGGTGCCGTAACGCACGGCGTGGGGAACGCCGCGGAAGGCGTAGGTGATGTAGGCCAAAATGGCGAGCGCCGAGAGGGCGACGGCCCCCATGGCGCGCTTGGCGACTTCTTCACCTACGGAAGGCCCCACCGTGGAGAACTGGACGATTTCGATTTTCGCGTGAAAGCGTTCTTCCATCGTTTTCACGAGTTTGTTCATCATCGCCTCGTCCATGGTTTTGGAGCGGATGACGAGGGTGTTCTCCGCCGAGGTTTGTACCGTAGCGTCGCCAATGCCGAGTTCCTTGTAAAGGGCGATGACTTCGGCGGTGGGAGGGGTGGCCTTGTCAAAGCGAACTTCCAGCAGGCTGCCGCCGGTGAAGTCGATGGCCAGCGGAAGTCCCCACAGGAAGAGGGCAACCAGCCCTGGTATGATGACCAGGAGCGAAATGCCAAAGTAAAGGTAGCGCTTGCCGATGATATCCATATTTGAGCCTCCGAGCGCCCTTAGATGCCAAACCACTTGGTGTGGGCGGAAAAGTCCACCGTATCCAGAATGGTGTGCAGGAAGATACGGGTAATCGTCACAGCGGTAAACAGGCTGACCAGCACGCCCAAAGCCAGGGTGAGGGCAAAGCCTTTCACCAGGCTTGCGCCGTAAGCGTTCCCGAACCAGAAGAGGATGGCGGTGGTAATGAGGGTCGAAATGTTGGCGTCACGGATGGAAGGCCATGCCCGGTTCCATCCCAGGTCAATGGCGTGGTTCAAGGGGTGGCCGTCGCGGAGTTCCTCTTTCATGCGCTCAAAGATGAGGATGTTCGCGTCGACGGCCATGCCTATGCTCAACACGAAACCAGCGATGCCGGGCAGGGTGAAGGTGACGGGAATCCACTTGAAGATGGCAACTGAAAGCAGGGCGTAGGTAATCAGCGCCAGGTCGGCCACCAACCCGGGCAGGCGGTAATAAAGCGCCATGAAACTCAAGATGACGATAATGGCGATAATGCCCGCGTGCACACTCTTGCGCAGCGAGTCTTCACCCAGGGTAGGGCCAATGGTGCTGCTTTGCACCACCTTCAGCGGGATAGGCAGCGAGCCATAGCGCATCTGGATGGCGAGGTCGTTGGCGCTTTGCAGGGTGAAGTTGCCGGTGATGACGCCGCGCCCGTCGGTAATGGGGCTTTGCACGCGCGGGGCGGAGATGACTTTCCCGTCCAGCACAATCCCTAAAATCTTGCCCACGTTTTTGCTGGTGTAGTCGGCGAAGATCTTGGCCCCTTTCGTGGTGAGTTCAAACGCAATCTCGTAGCCGTTGCCGGTTTGGTTGGGGACGACTTGCACGCTCTTGAGCTCGGCGCCGGTCATCACGGTGTGCCACACTTTTTGAGGCGTGGGGGAAGCCGCCGGGGTTGCACCCGCTGTGGGGGTGGTTTCGGCGGTGGGGGTCGGTGTGGGGGCTGTGGCTTTGTGGAAGTCGGTCTGGACCGGCGTTCCCGGCGGCAGGTAAGTGTCGCCTAAATCAACGAATTCCAGCACGCCCGTTTTGCGGATGGTTTCCAGCGCATGTTCGGGGTCGCGTTCGCCGGGCAATTCCACCACGATGCGGCAATTGTCGGCTAACTGCACCACGGCTTCCGACACGCCGAGGCCGTTGACGCGTTTCTCGACAATCGCGCGCGCCGTTTTCATGGCTTCAGGGTCGACTTTGTTGCAATCGATCTCAGATTGCAGCAGGGCTTGGACACCACCTTGCAGGTCGAGCCCCAGGCGGGCTTGCACGGGATGCTCGAAGAGGGGTTTGGTCCCAAAGGGGTTGGGAATGCTGATGCTTTTCGTGCTGGGGAGGTCAATGTAAACCGCCAGCGCGATGAGCAAGAGCACGGGAATCAGGTAGCGTTTGGGATTGCGCATAGAGGGAGCCTCCCAGAATAGGGGGATTCGGCCATGCCGCACGCCGCTGGCATGACAGGCCACATTATACCACCGGCCTTGCGACCTTTTTGGACGAAAATTTGCCACCCTTTCACTTTTGTTGTATAATGCACGTGAAGAAGCGGGAGTGTGTGCGCCCGCCTTTCATTTGGGTCTTTATAAGTGTTAGTTTTACACTAACGGAGGCTGTATGATGGACGCTTTGCCCCTTCCCCCGCATTTCCAGCCGGAGCGCGTAGGGAAAGTCTGGAAAGTGGATTACGAGGCCCGCGCGGCAGAAGCCCGTGCCTGGGCGCAGCAGCATGGCTTGCGCCCTGCCTCGGAAGACACTTTCCGCACTGCGCTGGTGCTCATCGACGTGCAGAACACCTTTTGCCTGCCTGAATTCGAGTTGTTCGTCGCCGGGCGCTCCGGCAACGGCGCGGTGGAGGACAACATTCGCCTGTGCCAGTTCATCTACCACCACCTGCACCGCATCACCCACATCACCGCCACCTTAGATACCCACCTGCCGATGCAGATTTTCCACGCGCCCTTCCTCGTGGATGCAGAAGGCCGCCATCCCGCGCCTTTTACCATGATTACCGCGGACGATGTGGCTGCCAGCAAGTGGCACTTCAACCCCGCGCTGGCTTCCGAACTCGGCCTGACGGCCGAAGAAGGTCAGCGGCACCTGGAGCACTATGTTGCCACCCTGGCTGCCCGCGGCAAATATCAGCACACCGTTTGGCCGTTCCACGCCATGCTGGGCGGCATCGGCCACGCGCTGGTGCCCGCGGTGGAAGAGGCGGTTTTCTTCCACAGCATCGCCCGCTATACGCAGCCGGAATTCATCATCAAAGGCAACCATCCCCTCACCGAGCACTATTCCGCCTTGCAGCCGGAGGTCAACACCGCGCCCGACGGGCGCCTCCTGGTGCCACCCAACGAGCGGCTGGTGGCGCTGGTGCAGACCTACGATCGCGTCATCATCACTGGCCAGGCCAAGAGCCACTGCGTGGCGTGGACGGTGAGCGATCTGCTGGAAGCCCTGCAAAATCGCGGGCAAGGCGACCTCGCCCGCAAAATTTACTTGTTGGAAGACACTACCTCGCCCGTGGTCGTGCCCGGCGCGGATTTTACCGACGCCGCGGACGAAGCCTACGCCCGCTTTGAGGCTGCAGGCGCGCATCGGGTGCGTACCGACGCTGCTGCCGAGATTTGGAGTACAATTTAGCAACCGTGACGTTTACCTTTGCGCCTTAGGGAGGTGTTGTCGTGCAGCAGAACACACGGAGATATTTATGGATTGTAGAGGGGGTGGTGATTGTTTTTGTGTTGATGGGATGTTTCTCGTTTTCGATCTCATCATTCCCTTTTTCCATTATTTTTCCCGCGACCCATACGCCGCTACCCGTGGGGAATCATCCGTCGGCGCGTGCTGCGCCCTCGACAGCAGCGGCTTCACCTTCGCCGACGCTGACGCCAACGCTCACCTCCACGGCTACTTTTACCCCCACGCCCACTTTGGCGTTGCCGGTCAGTGTAGGAACACCATATCCTACCCCGCCCAAAGCGGAGATGCCGGCTTCTCCGGTTGCGCTGCGTTTGTTGGCTCAATATGGGGATGGCGTGGTGTATGATATAGCTTACTTGAGCCAACGAAATGCCGTGGCGTTGGCTACAAGCCGAGGGGTTGCTTTATATGATGCTAAAACCCTTGCCCCTGTGGGCTTTTGGCCCACACAATACCTGGTGCAACGTATTGCTTATTCTCATGGTTTGGTTGCCATAGCCAGCGGAAGCAGGATTGAGGTGCGCCGAGAAAACGATGGGGAGATAGTTCATGTTTTCAACATGACACATACGACTGGGCGTGGTGAGTACGAGAACGGGAAGCATGGTACTTATACACCGGTCACTTTTACTGAGCGCGAGAAGTGGATAACGGCGCTGGCGGCTTCTCCCGACGGGCGCTGGCTTGCTGCTGGTGCTAAGGGCCTGATTGATGTATGGGATCTCTCTCAAGGGACACTTTATCAGGCAGAAAGCCGGCTCCTTAGTTTGCAGCAAATCTGGCATTTGCGATTTTCAGCTGATAGTCAATGGTTGTTTTACGTCAGAAGTGATGCAGATTTTAGGCAAATCCGCATGGAGCCTTGGGGAGAGCCGGGAAAGTCTCTTTTTGCTTTTGCAAAGAGCCATACATATGCTTCCGCTTGGAAAACGTATGATTTCATTTCTACGATTAGCCTTTCGCCAGACAATCAATATTATGCCGTGGGTTCTTACTTGGGAAGAGTGTTTGTGTGGAAAGAAGACTTTAAAAAGACGTTTTCTGGGGTTGGAGGCACTTATACCACGCGTATCCCGTGGCGAGTTTGGGATTTGTCCCATAAAGAGGTGTTGGGAATTAACTTTTATAACAATACAGCCTCAATAGTAAGTCGAGAGCGTTCTATTGAATGGCGGGATATTGCTCACCAGAAGGAAGACAAATCCCTTGATCGGCAGGTTGCGTTACCGTTTACGCCTTGGAAAGCCCAGCCTTTACCTGATGGGCGCTGGGCTATCGTTTCTACCGGGGGAGAACTGTATTTGCTGGATGCGAAGGGTCAGATCACTGCTCACGAGTCGACGTCCTACTCCTTGCGCGTGTGGGCTGCGGCTGTTTTTCCAAAAGGGGAATACGTTGCTTTGGCCGGGTGGCCTTCTGATGTTGTCATCCGGCGAGTAAAAGATGGTCAGGTGGCCGCCGTTGTCCACTTCACCCGAGCGGAGCCACCTTTTACAGCGATTGCTATTTCTCCTGACGAGCGGTATTTGGTGATCAGCGACTTGAAGGGCAAGATATGGCGCTATGATCTCAGCCATACGCCGTTGGAAAGCGCGAAGAATCTTTACCTGGCGCCTACCCTTACGCCAACCCCTACACCTACCTCGGCTTTTACCCCTACGCCTTCGCTTACGCCGACACCTACACCCACGCGTGTGCTTTCTGAGGAAGGCGCAACGCCGACACCTTCTTCCCCCTCTGCTACACCGACGCCAACCGAGAAGCCTTTCCAGGCAGAAGCAATTTATCACCTTCCACAGCGTTACGATTTAGCCCCCACCCTGGCTTTTGCTCCCCAAGGCACCCTGTTGGCGGTTGGTACCTATTGGTTTGCCACCTATATTTGGGATGTGAGTAACGATGCCCTCTACCGTTCTTTTGAATGGTTAGATGGTACAGTGACCCATTTGGCTTTTTCTCCAGATGGGGCTTACCTGGCAGGTGCTTCAGTCAATCAAATCATTGTCTGGCAAATTTCGGGCGGTTTGGTTGATCATGTGTGGACTAAAAACAGCAAGCCTACTATGGGGTGGGTCAATGCGCTTGCTTGGCGCCCTGGGCCAGATTTGGAACTGGTGTCTGGATCTAACGACCAGCGATGGCGATTATGGAAGTTTAGAGAAACCAAGCCGGTCATGGTGAGCGCCCCGCTGGGGTTCAAAATAGAACAGGTAGCGACCTCGCACAACGGTAATTTCGTGGCTGTGAGCGGCCAACAACACTTGATTGTGTGGAGCCTTGTGGATGGCAGATGGGTGGCATCGGCCCACTGGGACAATCAGCAACCTTCCCTTCTTGGGGGCACCTGGCCTCCGGCTGGTTCTCCT
Source organism: Chloroflexota bacterium (assembly GCA_011322445.1). NCBI lineage: Bacteria > Bacillati > Chloroflexota > Chloroflexota bacterium. The sequence continues at coordinate 77,732 of DRMV01000037.1, forward strand.
GACAATCCACCGCCTACCCTCACGCCTACACCCTCTCCTACCCCCACGCCTACACTCACACCTATGCCTACCGGTACGGCATCGCCCCTTTTCCCTGCGGCTACTGCTACGCCGACCCCTACGATGTCGCCCATTTACACCTTTGTGGATGCTTTGACCTTTGGGCCGGATAATCACACAATTATCACCGTTTCGTCTGATGGCATTGTGCGCATTTGGGAACTCGCGCCTGCTACAGCACAACCTTGACCTGTACGATAAGGAGAGAGTGTTTATGTCCCTTTTCGATGGCCGTCGTTTGACCGCCGATACCTTCGCTTTAGATTGGGAAGGCATCCGCCGCGGGGTTTACAGCGATAAGTATTTCGTCAATATCGCGCACTTGCTGGATGTGTTGAGCCAGGAAGGTTATACCTATCGCGGCGGGCGTGGCCGGATGCCCGCGGCGGAAGCCCCCCTGGCGGTGGGGGATGCCGAGGTCGAAATGCAGTGGTTCACCCGCCGCAAGGGCACCACCGTGGTGGCAGGCGTGGATGTGGCGTTAGCCATTTTGCGGGAAGCCGCTGGCTATTGGGAAGGCGCGCACTTTGTCAACACCGCGGACGCGTTGCAGGTGTGGGCAGTGGAAGACGGCGACACGGTGGTTTACCACGGCGACCCACGGCACGTGCAGCCCGTGCTGCGGGTGCGGGGCCGCTACCGCGATTTCGGCCCGCTGGAAACCGTCACGCTGGGCTTCCTCACCCGCGGCAGCCGCATTGCCACCAACACCTACCAGATTTTGCAGGCCAGCCGCGGCAAGCCGGTGTTGTTCTTCCCCGCGCGTTTCGACTTGCCCGCGGTGCAGGCGCTCGACGGCTACGCGTATGCCATCGGTGTGGCGCGCTACAACCACGACCACGACGCCGCGGTGCAGCCCTTCATTTCCACCGACGCGCAGGGCGCCTGGTGGGGCGGCAAAGGTGGCGGCACCACTGCGCATGCCTACCTTGCCACCTTCCTCGGCGACATTCCCGAGGCCATGCTGGCTTTTGCCCGCACCCTGCCGCCCGAAGTGCCGCGCATCGCGCTGGTGGATTTCAACAACGCCTGCGCTCGCGATGCCGTGCGGGTGACCGAGGCCATGTTTGCCGAATATCGCCGCCTGAAGGAAGCCGGAAAGCCCGACGAGGCGGCCTGCTTCCGCCTGTTTGGTGTGCGGCTGGATACTTCTGGCGACCTGCGAGATGAAGGCTTGCCCCCGCTGGGCGACCCCGCGTTGGATTTGGGCGTCAACCCGCGGCTGGTGTGGCAGGTGCGAGAAGCCCTCGACCACGCGTGGGAGCAATGGGATTTGCCCCCATCGTGGCGCGAGGAAGCCCGCCGTTATTGCCAGAACATCAAAATTATGGTTTCGGGCGGCTTCCGCACCGAAAAAATTGCCCGCTTCGAGAAACTCGGTGTGCCGGTGGACTTCTACGGCGTGGGTTCCTGGTTCTACGACAACCACGGCCCTACCAACACCGACTTTACCGCCGACGTGGTGCGGGTGCGCGTGGGCGATGCCTGGCTGGATATGGCCAAAGTGGGGCGCCAGGCGTGTGAGAACCCGGCGCTTCGGCGGGTTTGGTAACCTTTGTGCGTGGCCAGATGACCGCACAGCCAGTTTGTTAGCAATTTACAAGAATTTCATGCCCAGCGCGCGTTGGCGGGTGGGGCGTGATATAATCAAAATGCTATGAGCGACGAAGTCAAATCTCAGGTTCCCGTGCCCCAGGGCAACGAAGAAGCCGCGCCCCAGAGCAGCCGCAAGTGGATATGGGCGGCGGCAGGCGGTGGGGTGGTGACATTAGCGCTGTTTGTGGCGGCGCTGGTGTACCTCCTCAGCCCTGGCGCGCCAACGGCCCGCATTCGCGACATTTTCATCATCTTGCTGGCGTTGGAAGGGTTGCTCGTTGGGGTGGCGTTGCTGGTGCTGGTGGTGCAGATTGCGGTGCTCATCAACTTGCTGCAGAACGAAGTGCGGCCGATCTTGGATTCCACCACCCGCACCGTCACGGTCTTGCAGGGCACGGTGGAATTTCTGAGCAAGCGTGTCGCGGAGCCTGTGATAAGGCTCAACGAAACCGTGGCCGCGCTGAGCAGCGTTGCCGGTGCACTGAACCTGGTGCGGGGCCGCAAGCGAAAACCTAAAAAAGGAGAGTGAACCATGGCCGAGAACAACAATGATTTTGGCGCATTCCTGGCTGGCGTGATCGTGGGGGGCGTGATGGGCGCCTTGGCCGCTTTGCTGATGGCCCCCCAGTCTGGCGAAGAAATCCGCACGATGCTGCGTGAGAAGGGCGTGGAAATCAAAGACCGCGCGACGGTGAGCGCCGAAGAGGCGTTGAAGCGCGCGGAGGAAGCCCGCAGGAAGGCTGAAGAAGCCCTGGCGGAAGCCCGCAAGAAGGCCGAGGAAGCCGCGAAGATCGCGCAGGAGCAGGCCATTACCCTGCAACAGCGCGGGCAGGAAATTGCCGAAGAGGTCGCCAAAAAGGTGAAAAAGGCCGACGAGGCTGAAGCGGAAGTGGAAGGCGACGAGGCTGAGGCAGAAGCGTAATTCCCGCCGGTTTGCACCCAACCCAAAAGCCCTGACAGGTTTTTGAAAACCTGTCAGGGTTTTTCTTTCCCTCATTCCTAATTCTGCAATTTCTAACTTACCCTTCCTGCTTCTTCTGCCTCGCGCATGGCCTGGAACGCCGTGAGGCCGACTTCCAGAATGTCGCGCGTGGGTTCCCGCGTGGTCAGCCGTTGCAGCCACAGGTTGGGCTGCACGATGGCGTGTACGAAGCGGTTGCCCATGTGGTCGGCGGTCCAGCGCAGATATTCGTAGGCGACGCCTGCCAGCACCGGCAGTAAGAGCACCCGGCTGGCAAGCCGCCAGAAGAGCGTTTGCTCGCCCAGCAGGCTGTAAGCCACAATCGAAACGACCACCAAAATCAACAGGAACGCGGTGCCGCAGCGGGGGTGTTCCAGCGGGTAGCGGGCGGCGCTTTCCGGCGTCAGCGGGGCGTCGGCTTCGAACGTGTTGATGGTTTTGTGCTCTGCCCCGTGATACATGTAGAGCCGCCGGACGTCTTCCATCAGCCCGATGGCCCACACATAGCCCACCAGCAGCGCGAGGCGCACCAGCCCTTCCAGCACGTTGCCCCAAAAGGCGTTCATGCCGAGGAAGCGCTGCCCCAGATGCCCCACGCCCGCGGGTAGCAAGGCAAACATCGCCACGCCCACGAGCAGCGAGAAGCCCAGGGTGAGGTACAGCCCCCAGCCTTCCAGTTGCTCCTCTTCGTCCACCTGAAGGTTGGCCGAAAGCGTGAGCGCACGGGTGCCCAGCACCAGCGCATCCCACAGCCCGATGATGCCCCGCAAAAAGGGGATTTTCATCACCGGGCTTTGGTAAATGCGGCTGAGGGCTTCGGTGTGGATGTGGATTTCGCCGTCAGGCTTGCGCATAGCCATTGCTACGGCGCGCTTGCCGCGCATCATCACGCCTTCGATGATGGCCTGCCCGCCGTAGTTGGGCATCTTCAGGTTCTTGCCCGCGGTGGGGATTTCGTTCTCGGCGGCGGTGTCGGCGACGAACAGCGGGAGCAACAGGAAAGCGCGCATGACGGCGTTGGTCAGTTGCGCCCGTTTAGTCGTGGGCGATGGGTTTTTCGGTGAAGAGGTAATCTTTCAACTCCTTGGCAAAGGTGGCGTCCTGCCGTCGAATCCATTCCAGCAGCATGGCAGCGTGTTCTTTTTCTTCGTCGCGGTTGTGCGCCAGAATGGCCTTTAACTCAGGGTCCTGACAGGCGTCGACGCGCTGGTTGTACCAGTCCACGGCTTCCAGTTCTTCGGTGAGGGATTTGATGGCGCGATGAAGGTCGCGGGCAGCAGCGGTCAGTTCTTCGACAGGCTCTTGATAGTTCGACATGGGTTTCTCCTTTGAAACTTGGGGAAGAGAGAGAAGTCTCTCTTCAGGCGGTTTGACCGAATTGATAGAAGAACCGCACCAGGGCCTCCATGCCTTTTTGCCATGTGGGCAGGTGCAGGTTTTCGTTAGGGGCGTGCAGGTTGCCATCGGGAAGGCCGAAACCGGTGAGCACCGATTCCAGCCCCAGAATTTCTTCCATTTGCGCCACGACCGGAATGCTGCCGCCTTCCCGGCGGTAGAAGGGCTGCCGCCCCCAGGTGGCTTCCAGCGCCGCGGCCAGGGCCTGCACCGCGGGGGTGTGGATGTCGGTGAGGGAAGCCGGCCCGCCAGCCATGACGTCGAGTTCCCAGCGGATGGTAGCAGGCGCGTGGGCTTTCAGGTAGGCTTTGAGTTGCTTGGCCACCTCGTCGGGGTCCTGGTCAGGCACCAGGCGGCAGGAAATCTTCGCCATTGCGTAGGAAGGGATCACGGTTTTGGCGCCTTTTTCAATGAAACCACTGTAAAGGCCGTTGATTTCCAGCGTGGGGCGCGCGCCGGTGCGTTCCACCGGCGTGTATTCGGGTTCGCCCCAGAGTTCGGGCACGCCGGTCTGTTCCAGATAGAACGCGGTGGGGTCGAAGGGTAGTTGCGCCAGCGCCTGGCGTTCCTCGTCGGTGAGGGGGCGCACCTTGTCGTAAAAGCCGGGCAGGGTGATGCGCCCGTGTTCGTCGTGCATGCCCGCGATGAGTTCGGCCAGCGCCTGCGCGGGGTTGTGCACCACGCCGCCGTAAATGCCGGAATGCAGGTCGTGGGCGGGGCCGTAAACCCGCAGTTCGAAATAGGCCAGCCCGCGCAGGCCGTAGGTGATGGTCGGCCAGTCGGGGCCTAACATGCCTGCATCAGGGTTCAGGCAGACGTCGGCAGCGAGCAGGTCTTTGTGCTCGGCGATGAACGTGGCGAGGTCGGGCGAGCCGATTTCCTCTTCCCCTTCGATGATGAATTTCACATTGACCGGCAAGCCAGCCTGTGCGGCGGCTTCCACGGCTTTCAGGGAAGCCATCACCTGCCCCTTCATGTCGGTCGCGCCGCGGGCGTAAAGGCGTTCCTCGCGCACGGCAGGTTCGAAGGCCGGGCTTTCCCACAATTCCAGCGGCTCGGCAGGCTGGACGTCGTAGTGGCCGTAGATGAGCACCGTGGGCGCGTTTTCGCGCGCCGCGGGTAGTTCGCCATACACCACGGGGTGGCCCGCGGTAGGGTAAACGGCTACCTGCTGCGCCCCAATGGCACGCAAGTTGTCGGCCACCCAGTTGGCCGCGCGGGCGATGTCTTCCTGATGTTCGGGCGTCGTGGAAATCGAGGGAATGCGAAGGAAGGCTTCCAGTTCGGCGAGGAAGCGGCTGTGGTTTTCCTGAAGGTATTGCAAAGCCTGAGAGAGGGACATAGGAAACCTCGCAAAATGAGATGGAAGTATTATACCGCTAAGCAAGGGCGCTTTCCCGACCCTCATCTGTTTCTCATGGGATATAATTTCCTAAAATCCGTCAGAGCGCTTGGGCTGTGGAGAGGCAGCCGTTGGGCAGGTGACGATGAACGCTATGGAGCGGGAAAGACGCCGTTACCGCAATTTGGATGCTGACAAGATTGTCGCCACGGCCACGGTGTTGTGCCGCCGCATCAAGGAGCGGTTTCCGCAGCGGGGGCTCAATCAGGTGTGTGCCGATTTGCAAAAGGCCGCAGAGGAAACCCGCCAGCGCGCGGCGTGGATTGCGCGTCCCCATTGGGCGATTCGCCTTGCGATTGTGTTGGTGGTGGGGGTGCTGTTGTTGATTATGGCGCGTTTGCTCTTGATCATTCACCTCGATGTGCGGCAATTGCAAAGTTTGGGCCTGGCCGATTTTCTGCAAACGCTGGAGGCGGCGATCAATGATGTCATTTTGATCGGTGCAGCGCTGTTTTTCTTTTTCACGGTGGAAGCCCGCCTCAAGCGCCGCCGTGCGCTGGAGGCGTTGCACGAATTGCGCTCGCTGGCGCATGTCATTGATATGCACCAGTTGACCAAAGACCCGGAGCGCGTGCTGAAACGCGGGGCTTCGACGGCTTCTTCCCCGGTGGAGGATTTGACCCTTTTCGAGCTTTCCCGCTACCTGGATTATTGCAGCGAGATGCTTTCGCTGATTGGGAAAATCGCCGCGCTTTATCTGCAGGAATTCGACGACCCGGTGGCTTTGGGGGCAGTGGATGAAATCGAAAGCCTGACCACCAATCTTTCCCGCAAGATCTGGCAGAAACTGCTGATTGTGCATTCGTTGATGGAAAAAGAGCAGGCCGGCGTGCTGCAAGCAAGGGTGGGGGAACGCGTAGGCGGAGAGGGGGGTGGGCAGATAGTCGGGTAGTCAGGTGGTCGGACAGTCAGGTGGTCGGAGGCAAGCGGCGTCGCTTTTGCTCAGGGCGGCACGGGGCATCACAGCACAGGGCATCTGGGCATCTTTTTCCCCATCGGTGCAAATCGGTGGCATCGGCGGATTTTTTTCTGTGCAATCTGCGAAATCTGCGGTTTGTTTTTCCCCCGCTGCCCTTCGACTTCGGGCTTCGACTGCGCTCAGCCCTCCGCTCAGGACGGCACAGGGCATCAGGGCATCCGGGCATCAGGGTATCTTTCCCCCCATTGCGGCTTTGGCCCGCGGCGATGAAAGGCTTTTCCCTTGCCCTTCCTTTGCCGCGCGGTTACAATCACGCCATGCCCGAATACGAACCCGATTATCAGGCTGCGCTGGATTTTCTTTACAGTTTCATCGATTACAGTTTGACGCGCAACCTGCGAAATGCCCCCGAAAAATTCGACCTGGCGCGCGTCGAGGCGTTACTGGAAGCCCTGGGCGACCCGCATCGTGCCTACCCCGTGCTGCACATTGCTGGCACGAAAGGGAAAGGCTCGACAGCGGCATTGATGGCCGCGGCTTTGCAGGCGCAGGGCTACACAGTGGGGCTTTATACTTCGCCGCATCTGGAAGATTTTGCCGAGCGCATTCAGGTGAATGGCCGCCCAATGCCCCACGCGGATCTGCCGCGGGTGGTGGCGCGCCTCGAGCCTTGCATCGCGCGCATTCCCGGGCTCACGACTTTCGAACTCATCACGGCAGCGGCCTTCCTTTACTTTGCCGAGCGTGCCGTGGATGTGGCGGTGGTGGAAGTGGGCCTTGGCGGGCGGTTGGATGCCACCAACGTGGTGCACCCCCTGGTTTCGGTGATTACGCCGATTTCTTACGACCACACCGCCATTTTGGGCAATACGCTGGAAGCCATTGCTGGCGAAAAAGCGGGCATTATCAAGCCGGGCGTGCCGGTGGTCATGGCCCCGCAGCCGCCCGAAGCGCGGCAGCGCATTGCGGCGGTGGCTGCCGAGCGAGAGGCTCCGCTGATTGAAGTGGGGCGCGATTGGCTCTACGCGCCGGTGGCGCGTTCGCTGGAAGGACAGGTGCTCTTCGTGTGGCACAAAGCCGAGCAGCCGCTGGTGGATGCCTTCGTGGAATCTGGCGGTTTTCAGGAATGGGAACCCACCCGCCTGCGCATTTCGCTGCTGGGGCCGCATCAGGTGATCAACGCGGCCACGGCCTACGCCGCGCTGCAAACCGCGCGGCGGCAGGGGCTGGCGCTGTCGCCGGAAGCCATCCGCCGCGGGTTTGCCGCGGCCCGCTGGCCCGGCCGTTTCGAGGTGCTGCACCGCAATCCCCCGCTGGTGGTGGATGGCGCGCACAACCGCGCCGCAGCCCATCAAATTCGCCTCACGCTGGACGAATATTTCCCCGGCTGGCCGCTGGTGCTGGTGTTTGGCGCCTCGGCCGATAAAGACATCCGCGGCATGTTGGAAGAACTGGTGCCTCGTGCCCGGCGTGTCATTGTGACCCGTTCCCACCATCCCCGCGCCGCCGACCCCGAAGACCTGCGCGCCCAGGTGCACCAACTCGGCCGGGCGGCTCAGGCCTTTGCCGACGTGGAAGACGCCTTGCAGGCGGCTTTCCGCGCCGCGGCGGGTGAGGCTGTGGTGTTGGTGACGGGCAGCCTCTTCGTCGCCGCGGCCGCACGTAGCGTTTGGCACGCGGCCCACCTGGCTTCCAGCCACTGGCAACCCCTTTCCTTGCACCGTATCTCTGCTCCCTCAGGTGGCTTATGAACCACGATTACGAAGAAGACCATGACCTCTTTGACGATACCCCCCCGTGGGACCAGCCTTTCAACGACGACGCCGCGGCTGCGTTGCGTTCCCAAACCGAGGCGCTCTATGCTGTGCCGGAGCCCCGCCCCGACGAAGATGGCCTGTTGACGTTGCCGGCGGTGGTGCTGGCCGATAGCATTGTCTTCCCGCATCTGGTGGCACCGCTTATCGTGCCCGGCGAGGAAAACGTCGCCGCGGTGCGCGCCGCAGTGGAGAATGCCACGACCCTGGTTGTTTTCTTGCTGAGCGACTTGAGCAAGGAAAGCCCCACCTGGGCCGATGTCTTCCCGATGGGGGTCGAGGTTGCCGCGGGCTTTCCTTATGCCATGCCTAACGAAGCCCACGCAACGCTGATGCAGGGACGGCGGCGGGTGGAATTGGTCGAGGTGGTGGAAACTTCCCCCTACCCGGTGGTGCGGGTGCGCCCTGTCGCGCCCCCTGAGCCGGAAGACGCCGAGAGCCGCGCGCTGATGAAGGCCGCTTTGCGCACTTTCGAGCGTTTTGTGGAACTCAACGACGCCCTGCCCGAGGAAACCTACCTCTACGCCCTTAATGCCGACCAGATGGGCTGGTTGGCCGATTTGATGGCGATGGCGCTTTCGCCCGACCACGCGTTGCTGTTGGAGGTGCTTGGCCTGGCCGACCCTGCGGCGCGGTTGCAGCGCGTGCTCGAAGCCATGCAGCAAGAGGTGGCGCGCCTGGAACTGGAAGACGAAATTCACAGCCGGGTGCAGGATGAAATGGACCGCAACCAGCGGGAAGCCTACCTGCGGGAGCAGATGCGCGCCATCCAGACCGAACTCGGCGAAGGGGATTTCTGGACCCAGGAAATCAACGAATTGCGGGAGCGTGTCGAGAAGGCCAATTTGCCGGAGGAGCCGCGCGCCCGGGCGTTGAAGGAAATTGAGCGGCTGGGGCAACTGCCGCCTATGGCACCTGAAGTGGGCATTTTGCGCACTTACATCGAATGGATTCTCGACCTGCCGTGGACCGAGGCCACCGACGATAATCTGGATATCGCCCACGCGGCCGAAGTGTTGGAAGAGCACCACTATGGTCTGCCCAAGGCCAAAGACCGCATTTTGGAATACATCGCAGTGCGCAATTTGAAGCCCAAGCGCACCCGCCAACCCATTTTATGCTTTGTAGGTCCGCCCGGCACGGGGAAGACCTCGTTGGGAAAATCCATTGCCGAGGCGTTAGGGCGCAAGTTTGTGCGGGTTTCCCTGGGCGGTGTGCGCGACGAAGCCGAAATTCGCGGGCATCGGCGCACCTATATCGGGGCGTTGCCGGGGCGCATTCTGCAAACCATGAAGCGCGCCAGCACGATCAACCCGGTTTTCATGCTCGACGAGGTCGATAAACTTGGCAACGATTTCCGCGGCGACCCTTCTGCGGCGCTGCTGGAAGTGCTCGACCCCGAACAAAATTACGCTTTCTCCGATCATTACCTGGAACTGCCTTACGACCTTTCCAAAGTGCTTTTCATTACCACCGCGAACACCCTCGCGACCATTCCGCCGGCATTGCTCGACCGGATGGAAGTCATCGAGTTCCCCGGCTATGTCGAAGAAGAGAAAATTCACATCGCGCGCCGCTTCCTCATCCCCCGCCAGATGGAAGAAAGCGGCCTTTCGGAAGAAGACATTCGTTTCACCGATGCGGCCCTTCGCCGGGTGATTCGGGAATACACCAACGAGGCCGGGGTGCGCAACCTGGAGCGCGAAATTGGGCGCATTTGCCGCAAGGTCGCGCGTTTGAAGGCGGAAGGCAAGCGTTTCCCTCATCGTATCACCGGCCGCACGGTGGCGCGCTTCCTCGGCCCCGCGGTGTATTTCGATATGGAAGCCGAAACGGAAGACGAGGTGGGGGTGGCGATGGGGCTGGCCTGGACGGTCACCGGCGGCGAGGTGATGCCCGTTGAAGTGCTGTTGATGGATGGCAAAGGCGACCTGCGCATTACCGGCCAGATTGGCGATGTGATGCAGGAATCGGCTCAGGCGGCGCTTTCCTATTTGAAAGCACATCGCACCGATTTTGGCCTGGAAGCCGAGGCTTTCGAGAAGACCGATATTCACATCCATGTGCCGGAAGGCGCGGTGCCGAAAGACGGCCCCAGCGCCGGCGTGACAATGGCTGTGGCGCTGATTTCGGCTTTCACCCACCGTCCCGTGCGTCACGAGGTGGCAATGACGGGCGAAATTACCTTGCGGGGCAAGGTGCTGCCGGTAGGCGGCGTGCGAGAAAAAGTGCTTGCGGCGCACCGGCATGGCCTCAAAACGGTGATCTTGCCGGAGCGCAATTTGAAAGACCTGGAGGACGTGCCGAAATCGGCATTGCAGGCGCTGCGCGTTGTCGCTGTCTGTCGTTTGGACGAAGTGCTGACGGAAGCCCTGCGTTAAGGGGGAAATTGTCACCTCTTTACCCTCTGTGCCGCTAACTGGCTTGACATTCTCATCGTCCTTTTATAAAATCGGGCTACCGCCCATTGTGCGTGGCGTCACAATGGGGACGTTATCTTTTACCCTGGAGGAGGCTTAGACGCATGAGTTTATTGACCCCCGCTGAACAAATTGCCATTTGGGTGATTTTAGGCATTGCCATCCTTGGCCTTGCCTACGCCCTCTTCCTGCGGAACCAGATTCTGCGGGAAGACAAAGGCACAGAGAAGATGCAAGAGGTCTGGAGCGCCATCCGTGACGGGGCGGTGGCTTACCTGAACAGCCAGACCAAGATTATCATGCCGTTCATTTTAATTCTGACGGTGCTGCTTTTCTTCTCTGTGTACATCGTTCCCGTTTCCGAAGAAGCCATGCAGCGCTTTGCCGGGTTGCCTGTTGGAACAGTCCGCTTGATCATGGGTGTTGGTCGGGCGGGCGCTTTTGTTTTAGGCTCCCTGTTCTCGCTGGCTGTGGGGCAAATTGGTATGCGCATGGCTGTGGAAGGCAATGTGCGCGTGGCTTCGGCGGCGCGGCGCTCGTTTGGTGACGCTCTCCGCATTGCCTACCGTGCGGGCACGATTACCGGCATGCTCACCGACGGTCTGGGGCTGCTGGGCGGCACCATCATCTTCATGTATTTCGGCATTGCCGCGCCCGACGCCTTGCTGGGCTTTGGTTTTGGCGCCACGCTGATTGCCCTCTTCATGCGCGTGGGCGGCGGCATTTACACCAAGGCCGCGGATGTGGGCGCTGACCTGGTGGGTAAGGTGGAAGCCGGCATCCCCGAAGACGACCCCCGCAACCCCGCTGTGGTGGCCGACCTGGTGGGCGACAACGTCGGCGACTGCGCCGGTATGGCTGCCGATATTTTTCAGTCCTATGAAGTGACCATCGTCGCTGCTTTGATCCTCGGCCTGGCCCTCTGGCACATCACCGGTAGCATGGCCTGGATTGTGTATCCGCTGCTGGTGCGTGGCATTGGCGTGTTCTCCTCCATCATCGGTACTTACCTGGTCAAGGGCGGCCCCGACAAGGGCGGCGACGCGATGAAAGCCATTTTCAAAGGCTTTCTCTCTTCCGCAGCCATTTCGACGGCCTTGTTCTATGCTGTGGGCTGGTATTACCTGGGCGTGATGCAAAAAGGCTCGTTGCCCGGCGGCTGGTGGCGTGCCCCGACGGCGGTGGCTGTAGGCGTGCTCCTCGCGATTGCCAACGACCGCCTGACCGATTACTTCACCGGCGCTGAAGGCAAACCCGTCCGGGAAATCAAAAAATCAGCCGACACCGGTTCGGCAACCCTGATTTTGCAGGGCCTGGCAGTGGGGTACGAATCGTCGGTTTGGGCGATTCTGGTGATTGCCCTCACCATCATGGGCTCGGTGTGGATCTTCCAGGGTATTCCCGGGCTGACCGAGGTAGAAAAGATCACCTACATCCTCTACGGCGTTTCCATGACCGGTATCGGTATGCTGACCCTCACCGGCAACAACGTCGCAATGGATTCCTTTGGCCCGATTTCCGACAACGCCAACGGCATTGGCGAAATGTCGTGGGCTGGCATGGAAGACGAAGAGACCAAAGTGGCCCAGCAGATCATGGCCGACCTGGACGCGGTGGGCAACACCACCAAGGCCATTACCAAAGGTGTGGCCATTGGCTCGGCGGTCATCGCCGCGGTGGCCCTCTTTGGCTCTTACATGGTCGATGTGAGCAAGGCGCAGGCGCAGGCAGGCGTGCCTGATGCGTTGCTCTTGAAGAACCTTGGCATTCGTGTTAACGTGCCTGAGGTGTTCGTGGGCATGCTCATCGGTGGCGCGTTGCCGATGCTTTTCTCCGGCTATGCCATTCAGGCCGTGCGCCGCGCGGCTTCCCTGATGGTGGATGAGGTCCGGCGGCAGTTCCGCATGGGCGTGCTGGAAGGCAAACGCAAGCCTGACTACCAGCGCCCGGTCGCGATCTCCACTGTGGCTGCGCAGAAAGAGCTCATCGCCCTCGCCATTCTGGGCGTGGTCACCCCGATTTTGGTCGGCATGTGGCTGGGCGTGGAGGCGCTGGGTGGCTTCCTGGCCGGTTTGATCCTCTCGGGGCAGTTGCTGGCGGTGTTCATGAACAACGCCGGTGGCGCCTGGGATAACGCCAAGAAGACCATCGAAGACGAGCCGAAGGACCCGGCCAACAACCTGGGCAAAGGCTCCGACCGGCACAAAGCCAGCGTGGTTGGCGACACCGTCGGCGACCCGCTGAAAGACACCGCCGGCCCTGCGCTGAACCCGATGATCAAGGTGGTCAACCTGGTGGCTGTGATTGTGGCCCCCATGGTGGCGCAGTACGAGCATTTCGGTGTGGGCGGTTGGGTGCTCTTCTTCGCCATGCTGGCTTCCCTGGTTTGGGCTATCTGGTTCAGCCGGCGCAGTGAGAGCGCTCCCTCGCAGGAGTAATTTTGCGCCTTCCCTTTCTCGATGGAATGAGCAGGCCATCGCTTCGGTGGCCTGCTTTCTGTTCTCATGGGGCTTGCTTTTCTGGCGAAGATAGGGCATACTAAGGGCAAGGGAGAAGAACCATGACCAAGATCAATTTGCGCGCCTATAACCGTCAGATCGGTGAACTGATCAATCGCGGGGCTTATGACGAAGCCATTGCCCACTGCCGGCACATTTTGGGGGTTTTCCCCAAACACGTGGAAACCTATCGGCTGCTGGGGAGCGCCTATTTGGAAGTGCAGCGTTACCAGGAAGCCGCCGATATTTTCCAGCGCGTGCTCGCTGCTGTGCCCGATGATTTCGTAGCGCATTTTGCCCTGAGCAAAGTGCGCGAGCAGGCCGGCGATCGCAAGGCGGCACTCTGGCACATGGAGCGGGCTTTCGAGGTGCAGCCCTCGGCCCCTGCGGTGCAGGATGAATTGCGGCGCTTGTACGAGGCTGTAGAAGGGCTTGCGCCGCCCCGCCTGCGGCTGACGCGGGGGGCGTTGGCGCGGATGTACCTGCGCAATGGCTTGAGCGCCCAGGCCGTGGCCGAATTGCGCTCTGCCCTGGCCGACGAGCCCCAACGTGCCGACCTGATGGCCCTTTTGGCTGAGGCCCTTTATCAGAACGGGCAGGCTGTGGAGGCGGCCAACATGGCGGCTTCCCTTTTGCGCAAACTGCCTTATTGCCTGCAGGCCAATCGTTTGATGGCGCGTGTGTTGGAAGAAACCGGTCGGGCGGAAGAAGCCAAGCCTTACTTGCAACGTCTGTATGCTCTTGACCCCTACGAGGCTTATTGCTCGCCTTCCCGCCCCACTGTTGACCTGGTGCCGGATGAGGCAGTGCAACTGGAGCAGTTGGAATGGATGCCGGAAATGGCCTCCCCCGCGGCCTGGGAAGAAGTGCCTGCCGACCAACCGCTCGCCTCGGCGGAGGAGACACGCTCGTTGCCTTCCTGGTTTGGGGAGCCTGAAGGATTGGAAGAGCCTGCCGAGGCGGAGGAAGAGACCCCGGCGCTGGAATCGGCTGAACTACCGGATTGGCTGCAGGCGATGGCCCCTGGCGGCGAGGTGCCTGCCGAGGCCGCTTCTGAGGAAGACGAGGTGCTCGATGCCGACATTGACGAGGATTTCGCGGCCCTGTTGGGGGGTGTGGGAGCCTCGGAGGCTGAGGGGGCGGAAGGTCTGTCTTTGGAGGAATCGCCTTTGCCCGACTGGTTGGCAGGTGTGGGGGAAGAGCCGGTGGAGGAAGGCGGTGCGGAGGCGACTGCCGAAGCGGAACTCCCCTTGCCGGAATGGTTGAGCGGGGCTGAGGAAACCACCACGGCCGCGCCTGAAAATGAGCCGGAACCCGCTGGGGGGGAAGCCGTGCCGGAATGGCTGGCGGGATTGAGCGAAGAAGTGTCTGCTGAGGCCGAGAGTGAAGGCGAAGAAGAACTGCCGGCATGGCTGACGGAAGTCGCGGCTGAGGAACCGCCGACGACCGAGACCGAAGCGGGCGAAGCCGAAGCGCCTGGGCCGAGCGCAGACGAGGCCCCTGCGCTGAGCGAAGCCGAAGCGGCTACCGAAGCGCCGCCGGAAGGCGAAGACGATGCCCTGGCGTGGCTGGAGAGCCTGGCGGCAAAGCACGGTGCGGCGGAAGAGGAACTGCTGACTGCGCCGGAAGCGCGGGTCGAGCAACCGCCGGAGTGGGTGGCGGAGATGGCCGAAAGTGCGGAGGAAGCGCCTTTGGAAGTCGAAGCGCCTGTGCTGAGCGAAGCCGAAGCACCGGTTGCCGAAGAAGCAGCGCCATCTCTCGAAGCCGAAGCGCCTGCGCTGAGCGCAGACGAAGCGGCTGCTGAAGCCCCGCCGGAAAGCGAAGACGATGCCCTGGCGTGGCTGGAGAGCTTGGCGGCAAAGCACGGTGCGGCGGAAGAGGAACTGCTGACTGCACCGGAAGCGCGGGTCGAGCAACCGCCGGAGTGGGTGGCGGAGATGGCCGAAAGTGCGGAGGAAGCGCCTTCGGAAGCCGAAGCGCCCGGACTGAGCGAAGCCGAAGCCCCTGTGCTGAGCGAAGCCGAAGCGCCTGCCGAAGAAGAAGTGCCGGAATGGCTGGCGGGATTGAGCGAAGAAGTGTCTGCTGAGGCCGAGAGTGAAGGCGAAGAAGAACTGCCGGCATGGCTGACGGAAGTCGCGGCTGAGGAACCGCCGACGACCGAGACCGAAGCGGGCGAA
>DRMV01000038.1 GCA_011322445.1 Chloroflexota bacterium
GACGGCGCTGCCCACGGCTACCCCGCTGCCCACGGCGACCCTGCCCGCAGGGCCGGTAGTGGTGCCCACGTCCACGCCCACGGCGACGGCGGCGCCGCACACGGGCAGCAACGCCCCGCCGCAGGCGCCCGCCGCGCCCAACAGCGGCGGGAACCCCGGCAGCGGGCCGGTGGTGGTGGACACTACGGCGCATGTTACCACCTCGCCGCCCGAAGCCCCGCGGCGGCCCTTGGGCAACCTGCCCCTGTGGGGCGGGGCGGCAGCGGCGTTTCTCGCGGCCTGGGCGGCGTATGCCCGGCGCAAACGGCTGCAACATGCGATAGAAGAAGCCCGTGAACGCGCCGCACGGGCGGCAAGGCTGGCCGCGCAGCGGATGAAAGCCGCCGCGTTGATTGCCGCGGTGGCAAGCGCCCAGGCCAGGAAGAAGACATCCAAGAGTGGCAGCAGCGATGACGGTGATGAAGACCCGCCGTCAGAGAATGCTACCCTTCCGCACGCCGGCAAAACCCATTTGCTGCTCGACGGCGAAGTGCCGTTGGAGGAGGCCGCCACAGGCCGCACGCCGCAGCCGGGGCCAACGAAGCCCGATGGCTCTTACACCCCGCATGGCCTGCGAAAAGGGTATGTGACCGAGAGACCGGTAGACCTTGCTTCGTGGAAACAGGCCGACTATGGGCAAATGGCCCACGCGCACGAGGTGGCAGCCACGTCTGCTGACAAGGTGCTCGAACCTTTTTCAGTGCCTGACTCTGCATCCATGCGAGATTTTTTTGGATGCCTTGGACGGTGGAAGAGACGTCTTTATTGGCGGTACAACTGCTGCACGAGCCGCGTGGCGCATGTTCAAACCATTTTCCCATGTCCCAACATGGGGAGAAATCTCCCTGGCTCAACTCAATCGGGATGCTGCCCGAGGCACCGTTACATCACCGGAAGAATACATCCAAAGATTGAATGCTATCCCCGACGAAACCAGCAAGCGCATCAACTATACGGAACTTGCCGAATTCTCTGACGGTATGCGTACGTTTTCGGAAGGTGCACTAAACCTTACACCTTTGGCTTTGCAACTTTACGGCCAATCAATACAGGATACTCACCCGGAAACTGCCCGCGATGTGCTGGGGGCAGGAGGCACATTAGACGGTTTGCTCAATATCCGCCAAGGCTTTTCGCAGGCGTATGGTACATTTCAAGGAGTGGATTGGCTTGGGAGAATGCTCCGCTCGCCCCTTGGCAAACCTTTAGTACTGATACAAGGCCTTGTTGGGGCTATTGACTATGTAAGTGGGGCAAAGCGACTCGTAACGGACCCTACCATTGCCCCTTACACCTCAAGGAGTACTTGGACAGAGCGAGTGGGTGTAGCGACGCAAGCGATTGGCGGTGCGTTTCTAACTGCGGGGGCGGCAGTCGCTTTGTTTGGGGGGCCGCCAGGTGTCGCCGTTGGAGGCGTGCTACTAACTGCTGGCTTAGCATTTGAGGGTGCTGGGCTTGTAATGCAGAACTGGAAGTGGATTACTGATACAGTGAAGAACATCATGCCATAGGCAGGAGTGCAACATGCATTCTCTTAAAACTGCAGAGGACTACTTTGAAGAATTTCGCCGATTGAGCGAACAACCGGTTCGAAAACGGGCCAAAGGCATCAGTTTCAATCGCATTGGTTTTTGGAGTATCAACACGTTTTTGGTGGCTGCAGGAATAAGCGCGCCTCTATTGCTGCGTATACGCGCGCGTTCCTACTTGTTTTTTTTATTGGTAGGATATGTGGTAGTGTGGTTTGTATGGGGGCTTCCTGAGTACTTCTACCATCAAGAAAAGCGACGCAAACGCTACCTGTGCAGAAAATATCCGGTCGTTTTCAAAGCCATCAGGGCTTTGCGCGAGAAAGGGGAAGCCACTTCCTACGATGCACCTCCCCTTCACATTGACGGAGAACCATATTTCCTGGTCAGTTACTTTTTCCGACAGCCCTGGTGGCAAATCAGGCCCTGGGTCAAATTGCGAGGCTGGATCGTGTTCGACAAACAGGGCTGCGCAATTCAGGATCCTTTTCTCTTTGCGAAGGCTTTCGTCACCATGATGCATGCCGACCTCGGTGCCGTGGAAACGCAAAAAAGGCAGGGCGGGGAATACGGGGAACTCCGTTTTGCCTTGCGCAAATATCTACCGCGGGCAGAACGGCTTTTTAAGCAGCAGAATTTTTTCCTGAAGAAAGGTTTGACGTATCAACAGACGTTCATCAACGCTCGTTTTCCCCTTTACTATCAAGCCGTTAGGGACGCCATGCTGTTTTACGAAGCCAACAAAAAATTCCTGGAGGCTATTGGATATAGTTTTGGGCTGGAATTCTGGTACGAAGACGCCGTCCATGCGGAGAAAGTGCGGCGGGCATTTGGAGAATACATGCGTCTGAAGTACGAAAAAGAACTCACCGACACCTTGCAAAGGCTGGTAGAAATCTGGAAAGAATTGCCGCGGCATAAATCTCCGAGGAAATATGTATTGGACTTGTTTGCGCGAACACTCCACCAAGTCCTGCGGCTAACCTACTATGCGTTGGATAGCGGCATTCCCACAGTATCAGAATGGCAAGCCTATGTATCGCGATTGGAAGTCGCCCGGCATAAAGGGATACCCGTGTTGGAGAAAGCGCCATTGCCTGAGGAGTATCCCTTCAAAGGGGTGCTGTATCACGATGACCCATGGAAAAAGAAAGAGAAAGACACGAGCCAATAGTGCCACAAGGCAAGCCCCAGATCGCGAGCATGGCAAAGTAAGAGGCCAAACCGCCACCAGCCTATCAGACCCACCCAAAATCGCTACCATGAAAATCCGCCTTTCTCTATCTTCGCTGATACTGCTTTCTCTTATGGTCTCTTGCTTCCTCCTATGGTTTGGGGGAATTGGATATTTTCTCCTTTTACTCACCATGACCCATTGGATTGCAGGGATTCCTATTTTAGCCCCTGAAAGATTCCCCCTTCGGAACACCAAATGGTCTCCAAGAGATACTTATACGAATCCCGTGAAATTCGCATGGGTGGTCACAGGAATCTTCTGGTTGTTTCTCACCTTTTACGCCTTCAAAGAAGCAAATGCATCTTTATCACAAATTCTCTTGATTGCCCTACACCATTGAGGAAAACTATGTATTTGGGTGAGAGACAACGGCGCTCTTCTTCATTCCAAAACGACAACAAACCTGACACCGTGACTTCCGCGCCTGAACGTAGCATTCAATGCCAAGATGGAAGCAGTTAGGAGAGCACAATGCGATTCTCACTGAGGGACATTGTTACCTTTGCTACAGTTGCTTTACTGGCAATGTTCATAGCAGCAACTTTGTTGGTTGTGGCAGCAGGGGGATATTCCTCACTTTCTTCACCGCGTTCTTCTTCTGCCCCACACCCGCCTGCGGCATTGTGGTCTGTAGATACAGAAGAGAAGGTACTCGCTGTTAGTACTGCGGGAGATCTGGTTTTTGTTTCCACCTCCCAGAGCGCCCGTGCGCTAAACCTCAACACAGGGGAAGAGATATGGCGTTTTCCTCGTTACACAGGGCAAAATATAGCGCCTTTATTGTGTGGCGGCATTGTGGTTTTTCCAAAACTGGATTCCTCGCTAATGGCTTTTGATGCTCAGAAAGGTTATCTGTTATGGCAAAATACGATGCCCCATGACGATACTTCGTCTCGCATCGTTTCTATGGCCTGTGGCCAAAATATCCTTGTTGTGGTGCGACGGTTTGGGCCGGTAGTGGCTTATAGCCTCGCTACCGGCAAAGAGATCTGGCGCTATCCGCTCTCGCTGCGGGCAAGTGTCGACATCGCGATAGATTCGTCTGTCGTTTACGTCCCCGCGATTTACCAGGGGGTATTTGCAATAAACATCAAGAATGGCAATCTCATCCATCATTTTGCTATCAGAGACGCCTATAAAGCAAAGGTCATTGACCATCGTGTTTGCGTTGCTGTTGGACAGCGCAAAAACGTTTATGTGGTTGTCTTGAGTGAGGCCGGGAAGGTTTTAGGGGAAATACCACTTGGAGATGAAACCGACGTGGACACCATCAGCATTCATCAACATTCCATTCTCTTTTCTACTGGGAAATCTGTCGCAAGTGTATCCTTCCCTCAAGGACACACTCATTGGATTTACGAAAGCATCGAAGGACGCGTCCGACACGCCCCTCAAACGACCGACGGGTTGGTGTTTTTTCGAGACGCTTACAATTTATATATACTTCAGGAAAGCAATGGTATGCTACAAGAGAAAATTCCGCTGGGAAATGGTCGGTGGCAAGATTTTTTCTTGTTATCTTACCCTGTGCCGGTGGTCGCGAAGCAGTCGCGGAATTCCTGTATTATTGTCTCATCACAGAATTGGGTGAAATGCTACCCGGTTTTTTCATCTGCCCCATAAGCAATTTTTATGTCTGTGGGGGTTTCACTCTTTGAAAAGCGTATGACGCCCTTGATATGGGCGATCCAACGGGAGTGGTTGGACAATTTCTTGGCGCTTTAGTAAAGGCAGGGCGCTTGCCACCAGGGCTTGGCTCTTAATATACAGCCTCGCGAAAGGATTTACTGGCAAAAAGTGCCATAGGAGAAAAATGATGCCCTTGTTTGTATACTTACTCTCCATTCTATGGTGGCTTTTCTTCTTTTGGCAAATGGGTAAAGCGGAAAAGATTTGTAAGGAAGAAAATGACCGTGTGCCTTGGGCTTTGTCTCCCACAAGCTGGTTAATGTTCTGGATACGCTCTATAAGTTGGGGCAAGGCAAGAGCCAGGGACTACGCAGACGCAAGGAAAGACATAGAGTCTATCCGAAAAAAGCCAAATCGTGCACAATGGAGGCAGCAGCGAATAACACGAAGGCCAAATAGTTCTCTGGTTTTTTGCACCAACGAGTGCGAACGCTCCGGCGTTTCACTAACCATTTCAAGATGCGCTCAACGACCCAGCGTCGGGCTGGGTAGAGGGTTTCGCCGGGTGGTAAGGCCTCCACAACCGGTTCTCCGCGTCGGCGACGATGCTTGATGTGAGCCACATAGCGTTCTTGGAGCACAAATTGATGAACATCAGGGTAATTGTATCCCTTGTCAGCGCACAAATGTTGCTCCACCGTAGGCCGACGAACCACAATGGAGAAGACCTGTTCATCCACGAACCATTTGTCGTGCTGGTTGGCTCCGCTGATGTAGACGGCCAACGGTGCCCTGCGTTGGTCAACGAGAATGTAGATCTCGCTATCTCTCTTGCCGCGGTCGGTGGGGTTCCTTCCCGTTTGCGCCCCGCCTAAAGGGGCTGGAACGCTGCTTTTACTGTCTACTTTGCCACTTCCAAGCGATGCGCCGTCCTCGGGCATAGTACCGCACGATGCAGCGTAGGGCGCTCCCAACGGCCTTCGCGTTGCCAGGTTTGAAACCGCTCATGCAACACACTGCTGGAGACACCAAACCAATCCCGATGTACCGCTTTCCATTGACAGCCTGTCCACAACACATACTAAATCTCATTGAGGACACGACGGTTGTCTACACGGGGCCGCCCACGCTTCTTTTGCTTAGGTGGCTTAGGAAGTTCGCGCTCGAGAATGCGCCACAGATTTCTTGGCACACGAAAATAGTCCGGACTGGTTGGTTTTGTGTTAGGATTTTTTACGCATAGCGTAACCTCGCTAAAGTGGTGTTGGGATACCCTTTTTAGCAGGTTACGCTTGCTTTTTCAACCCTTTCCGTTTTTTCGGATAGACTCTTACGCTATTTTGTCAACCCAAGATGAAACGGTTACCTCCCCACCCTCTCACTCTCGCGACTTCCCCTAACAGGTTTATAATTTCTCCATAACCTTTGTCTTCTCGGGAGAGAACCCCCATGCGTCGTTTTCTGCAACCTGCATCCTGCAACTCACATTATGTTCCCCGCGCCCTGCGCGTTGCAACGTGGATCCTTCTTGCCTTCCTTGCGGTAGCGTTGGCTGCTTGCGGCCCCAACACCCCCGCGCCCCCCACGGCCGCACCCGCAACGGCCACGCCAGCCGTTGCTGCAGCAGACCATCTCGTCATCGCACAGGTTATGGCCGGGGTGGACGGCGACAACAACCACGACTTCATCGTGCTCTACAACCCCACCGGCCAGATCGTCGACCTGCAGGGCTGGTCGCTGTGGTATCGGCTGGACGACAAAGCAAAGCCGCAATTGCTCTACTGCTGGCAGGAGCACGCCCTGGTGCCGCCCGGCGGCCATTACCTGCTGGCACACACCGGCGAAGACGTCGGCCTGACGCCCGACGCCACCTTCGAGACGCCCATCGTGCCGCCGCGGGGCGGCCTGCAACTGCGCACCACCGACGGCAAAGCGGTAGACAGCGTGGCGTGGGGCAGCAACGGCCCGGCCTCCTTTGCCGAGGGCCAGCCCGCGTCCGGCTTCCGCAACGGCGAGGCGCTCCTCCGCAAGCCGGGCGGGGCGCAGGGCAACGGGCAGGATACCGACGACAACGCCGCCGACTTCCAGGTGGGCAAGCCCCAGCCCGCCAATACCGGCAGCCCGCTGGTGGCTGCTTACGCCCTGCCTGCCACCTTAGTGTGGAAAGCCCCGGCGCAGGTTAAGCCCGGCGCGACCTTCGACGCCCCCCTCGTGTTCACCAACACCGGCTCGCAGGCTTTGAAAGACATCACGGTGCGCTTTCCCATCCCCGCGGGGCTGAAGGTGGCCGACCACGCCGCAGCCACGCCCACGGGCGGCGTGCTGGTGTGGCACATCGCCAGCCTGGAAGCCGGGAAACAAACCGCGCTGCCGCTCACTTTCCAGGCCCCGTGGACCTACCTCACTGCCCGCGCGAGCGGCTTTTACGCCCAGGCCGACAGCCGTTATGCCTTCGGTGCGCCGCAGGCCGTAGCCATCGGCGGCGGGGCGATTCCCATCGGCGTGGCGCGCACCCTGCCCCAGGGCACCGAAGTGATGGTGGAAGGCATCGCCACCATGTACACCGGCGGCTTCTACGCCGGCGGCGGTAACACCAAGTTCTATGTGCAGGACGATACCGGCGGCATCCAGATTCAGGTGTTTGGCGGCGCAGGGCAGATCGACGTGCCCATTGGCGCGAAAGTACAGGTGCGCGGCGTGATTGCTGTGTATCGCGGCGCGGTGCAGATTCAGCCCAAACAGGTGCCCGCCGACATCAAAATCCTCACCGAAGCGGGTGTGCACGAGCCGAAGCCGCTGCCGGTTTCCCTCGAAGAAGCCGCTTCGCCCGAACTGGAAGGCCGCCTCGTAACCGTGCGCGGCACCGTCACCGCCCTGAGCGAGCATTCCTACAGTTACACCCTCACCCTCTCCGACGAAAGCGGCCACAACCTCGGCGTGTACATCGACAAGAATACCCAGGCCAACCCGCTGGAGGTGCTGGAAGTCGGGCAGGACGCCCAACTGACCGGCATTCTGGAAGAACGCGACGGCAACATACAACTCTACCCCCGCCGCCAGAGCGACATCGTACCGCAGTACCCGCCGGTGCTCGCGCTGAGCGTGCAGGCGCCGCTGTATGTCAGGCCCGGCAAGCCCTTCACCGTGACGCTGACGGCGGCCAACCACACCGCCGACGCGCTGAGCCACCTGCAAATCCGCCTGCCGCTGCCTGCGGGTGCGGCCTTCCAGCAGGCCGACCACGGCGGCGCGGTGGAAGGCGGTGCGGTGGTGTGGCGCCTTCCCACCCTGAAGGCCGGGCAGAAAATCAGCGTGGAAGCCACCCTCACGGCGACGGCCACGCAGGGGCACCTCGCCCTCGCCGGCTATCAGGCCACCGCCGACCAGTGGCAGCAGCCCGCCACCGGCCCGACACGCTTCGTTTTCCTCGGCAACACCGTGCCCATTTGGGCCATCCAGGGCGATGGCTTCAAATCGCCTTATCGCGGTGAGGAACTGACTACCGAAGGCGTGGTGACCGGCGTGTTTCCTGAGTTGGGCGGTTTCTTCATCCAGGATCTCAAGCCCGACGACGACCCCGACACCTCGGAAGGGTTGTTCGTCAGTATTCCGAAAACGCTGTGGCAGGCTGTGGGGTTGCAGAAGCCTGGCTTCGTGCAGCGGCTTTACGGCCACAAGGTGCAGGTCACGGGCACGGTGCGGGAAGCCTGGCAGCAGACGGTCATCGAACTGGCCTCAGCCGACGCCTTCACGGTGGAAGGCGAAGCCCCCGAACCCAGGCCCGTGACCCTCGACCCGCCCACCGACCCGCAGCAGGCCGAGGCGTATTACGAGCACCTGGAGGGCATGTTGGTGGCCGCGCCGCAGGAAGTCGTGGCCGTCGGCCCCACCAACCGCTACGGCGAAACGCCGGTCATCCCGCTGGCCGACCTGCAAGACCTGCCCGACGGCAGGCACATCCCCCGCGGGGCTGAAGATGGCTTCCTGATGTTCGTAGACGACGGTTCTTCGGCAGTGTACCGCTCGGCCAAAGGGATGCCCTATCGTGCCACCACAGGCGACCGCCTGAGCATTCCTGCCGGGCCGCTGGCCTACACTTACGGCGCGTACAAAATCGAGCCGCTGCAGGAACCCACGGTGGAAGCCGAGCCGCACAACCTTCAGCCGCTGCCAAAGACGCCCGCCGATGTGCTCAGCGTGATGACCTGGAACACCGAGAACTTTTTCGACGACCAGCCGCCCAACCCCAGCGACCCGCCGATGCCCACGCCGCAGCAATATCACATCAGTGTGCAGAAGGTGGCTAACACCATCGCCGACGCGGGCTTCCCGCTGGTGGTGGGGCTGGAGGAAGTGGAAAACGTCCGCGTGCTCAACGATGTGGCCGCCACCGACGTGCTCAAGCCGTGGCATTATCAGGCTGTGCTCATCGAAGGCCACGACGCGCGCGGCATTGATGTCGGCTTCCTGATCCGCACCGACCGCGTGAAAATCCTGGATGTGAAGCAATACGACGCGCCCGAAGGGCTGACGCCGCGCCCGCCGCTGGTCGTGCATTTGCAGGTGAGCGGCGGCAGCGCGCCTTTTGAAGTGTATGCCATCGTCAACCACTTCACTTCCATGGCAGGCGGCGAAAAAGTGACCGAACCGCGACGGCTGGCGCAGGCCAAATGGAATCTGGAGGTCATTCGTCGCATTCGGCAGGCTGACCCGCAGGCGCGCATCATCCTGATGGGCGACCTGAACTCGTACTTCGACTCGCCGCCCATCAACGCCCTGCGGAAGGGCGGGCTGGTGCATGTGATGGACGGCATGGACGCGGTTTCCCGCTACACCTACATTTACAAGGGAGAAGTGCAGACTTTAGACCATGTGCTGGTGACGCCTAACCTGGATGATTTGCTGTTGAAGGTGGCGGTCTTCCATGCCGACGCCGACTACCCGCCTCCGCCGCCCGACGACACCTCGCCCATCCGGAAGTCCGACCACGACCCGGTGGTGGTGTGGTTGCGGCTCCCGTAGCAGCCCGGCGTGTTAAAAACCAACCGCGGATGAGGCAGCGATTTTGCCCCATCCGCGGTGTTTTTTTACCTGAAGTCGGGACGCACCCTGGCTACCCTGGGAAGCCAGAGCCCCGCCGTGCCGGCAGGGGGGAGATCCCGGTTTATGCCGCGGCCAATGCCTCGGCGGCTTCGGCGGCGCGCACGGCAAACTGGCTGTTGTAAAGTTCGGCGTAGAAGCCGCCTTTGGCCAGCAGTTCGTCGTGGGTGCCTTGCTCGACGATATTGCCGTCGCGCATCACCAGAATCAGGTCTGCGTCGCGAATTGTGGAAAGCCGGTGAGCGATCACGAAACTGGTGCGGCCTTTCATCAACTTGTCCATCGCGGCCTGGATGAGTAATTCGGTATGGGTATCGACCGAACTGGTGGCCTCATCCAGAATCAGCATGGGCGGGTCGGCCAGAATGGCGCGAGCAATGGTAATGAGCTGCTTTTGCCCTTGCGAGATGTTGGTGACTTCCTCGTTGATGACGAAGTCGTAGCCGCCGGGCAGCGCCTGGATGAAGTGGTGCGCGTGTGCAGCCCTGGCCGCGGCTTCCACTTCCTCGTCGGTAGCGTCCAGCCGCCCGTAGCGGATGTTTTCCCGCACGGTGCCGTTGAACAGCCAGGTGTCTTGCAGTACCATGCCGAAGAGGCGGCGCAGGTCGGCGCGGCGGAATTCCCGCACGTCGTGGCCGTCGATCAAGATCGCGCCTTCGTCCACATCATAGAAGCGCATGAGCAACTTCACGATGGTGGTCTTGCCCGCGCCCGTGGGGCCGACGATGGCGACCTTTTGCCCCGGCTGGATGTCGGCGGTAAAGCCCTTGATGACCGGCTTCCCCGGCAGATAGCCGAAGCGCACCTTGCGGAATTCGACGTGCCCCTGCACGCTTTCCAGGGCAATGGCGTCGGCGGGGTCGGGTTCCTCTTCTTCCTCTTCGAGGAAGTCGAAGACCCGCTCGGCCGCGGCGACAGTTTGCTGCAGGATGTTGGAGATGTTCGCCAGTTGGGTGATGGGCTGGGTGAACGAGCGCATGTATTGGATGAACGCCTGAATGTCGCCCACCGTGATGAGGTCGCGCACGGCCAGCCAGCCGCCAACGATTACCACCGCTACATAGCCGAGGTTGCCGATCCAGCGCATGAGGGGGCGCATGGTGCCGGAGAAGAACTGCGCTTTCCAGGAAGCCTGGTAGAGCGTGTCGTTGTATTCGTCGAACTTGGCGATGCTCTTGCGCTCGCCATTGAAGGCTTTGACGATGATGTGCGCGCCGAACATTTCTTCGACGTGGCCGTTGACATGCCCCAGAAAGTCTTGCCGCTGGGCGAAGTATTTTTGGGAAGCCCGGATGATGAGCGCCATGGTACCGAAAGAGAGCGGCACGATGAGCACGGCGATCAACGTCATCTGCCAACTGATGGAAAGCATCATGCCCAAAATGCCCAGCACCGTAACCGCGGAGGTCACCACCTGCCCCAGGCTTTGGTTGAGCGTACGGTTGACTGTGTCCACATCGTTGGTCAGGCGTGAGAGCACCTCACCGTGGGTGGTGCCGTCGAAATAGCGGAAAGGCATCCGGTGGACTTTGTCCATTAGCGCCTGGCGCAGGTCGTAAGAGACGTCCATCGCGACGTCGGTCATCAGCCACCCTTGGGCATAGCCCAGCACGGCGGAAAGCACATACAGCGCGGTCGCGGTGAGCAAGATGTTGCCGATTTTGACGAAATCCACGCTGCCAGTGCCGGTCAGTTGGGCAATCACGCCGTCGAAAAGGGTGGTCGTGGCGTTGCCCAGAATTTTCGGCCCGACGATGGAAAAGAGCGTCGACCCCACGGCCAGCAAAAGGACGATGAGGATTTTGGCCTGGTAAGGTTTGAGGTAGTCCACCAGTTTGCGGAGGGTGCCCTTGAAGTCAGTGGGCTTTTCCACGGGGCCTAAGGGCATCATGTGCCCCATAGGGCTTTTGTTGCGGCGTGGCGCAGCACTGCCCGCCGTCCGTTCCTGAAAGCGTGCTCCCGGAGTCGCGTTCATGCCAGAGCCTCCTGCTTCAGTTGGGAAAGCGCAATTTCACGGTAAACCTCGCAAGTCTTCATCAGTTCTTTGTGCGGGCCTTCGCAGATGAGCCGCCCCTGGTCGAGCACCAGGATTTTGTCAGCGTCTTTGATGGTTGCCACGCGCTGAGAGACGATGATGATGGTGCGGCCAGCAAGGTGCTTCCGCAGCGCCTGACGCAGCCGGGCGTCGGTTTGGTAGTCCAGGGCTGAGAAGCACTCGTCGAAGATATAAATCGGCGCGTCTTTCACCAGGGCGCGGGCAATCGTGAGCCGTTGGCGTTGCCCGCCCGAGAAGTTGACCCCGCCCTGGGAAACCTCGGCCTTCAGCCCATCCGGATGCTCGAAGATGAACTGCGCCTGGGCGATTTCCAGCGCGCGGCGCATGGCTTCCTCATCGGCGTTGGGGTTGGCAAACCGCAAGTTGCTTTCGACCGTGCCCGCGAACAGGTTGCTGCGCTGGGGTACATAGCCAATCTGGGCGCGCAGGTCTTCCAGTGGCACTTCGCGAATGTCTACCCCGCTGATGGCGACGGTTCCGGCCGTGACATCGTAAAAGCGCGGGATGAGGTTGACCAGCGTTGATTTCCCTGAGCCGGTTGTGCCCATAATGCCCACTGTTTGCCCTGGGGCGATGTGCACCGTGATGTCGTGCAGCACGTCTTCCTCGGCGGTGGGGTAGCGGAAACCCACATGGTCGAAGCGGATGTCCGGCTTGAAGTCTTCCGGGAAGCCTTGCGGCTCGGGTGGTGTGAGCACGGTGATGTCGGTTTCCAGCACGTCGGCCACGCGGTTGGCTGAAACATCGGCGCGCGGTAGCAGGATGAACAGCATCGAGAGCATCAGGAAGGCAAACACCACCTGCATGGCGTATTGCATGAAGGCCATCATGTCGCCAACCTGCATGGTGGACTGCGCGACCTCGTGCGCGCCGACCCACAGAATCAAAATCATCACGCCGTTGAGGATGAGCATCATCAACGGCATCATCACGACGAAAACCCGGTTCACGAAGCGGTTGAGTTCCGTCAGATCGCGGTTGGAACGCTCGAAGCGCGCCGATTCGACGGGTTGGCGGTTGAATGCCCGGATGACCATCATGCCGGTCAGGTTTTCACGCAAAATCAGGTTGAGTTTGTCGATCAACCGCTGAATGATTTTGAATTTGGGAATGACGATGCTGAACACCACGCCAATCAACCCCAGCAAGATGATCACCGCCAGCGCCATGGTCCACCACATGGAGGGGCTTTTGTCGAGGGCGTGAATGACGGCCCCGATGCCAATGATGGGGGCGTAGAACGAAAGGCGCACCAGCGGCATGATGGCGTTTTGAATTTGGGTGATGTCGTTGGTGGCGCGGGTGATGAGGGAAGCGGTAGAGAAGCGGTCGAATTCGGCGCCTGAAAAGCGCATGACCTTCTCGAAGAGCAGATGGCGAATGTCGCGTCCCACCCCCGAGGCAATCCGGGCCGCGAAATATCCCACGCTGATGGTGGCGATGGCTGAGATGAGGGCAATCAACAGCATCAAGCCGCCCGTGCGCAGAATGTAGCGGTTCTGGATTTTGGCAGTGTCCATGCCCAGGGCTTCGTATTCGGCTTTGACTGCCCGGGTGGCCGCCTGAAGGATGGCCTTTTCGCCGCCGATGGCCTCAAAGCGTTTGTTCATCGCGTCGCTAATCTGCTCTCGCTGGGCAGGCGGGAGTTTTGCCAGCAACGCGAAGAGATCGGTGTTGGGAGGCAGTTTGGAGAGGTCGAAGCCCATGCCGGGCATCAGTTTTTGGGCCTCTTCAGGGTTTTTCTGGATTTTCTCCAGGCCATATACCAGCAGCATGGCTCTGCCGAGGGAGGGCTCCAGCGCGGCAATGGTTTGCGGCGAGTTGTCGGTGAGGATGTAAATGGGCTCTTTGCTCACGGCGGGGTATTTTTCAACCTCGGCTTGTGCCTCGGCTGTGCCGGGTTCCACCAGCCGGTAGTGGGCGAGCACGTCTTTCTGCTCCTCGTCGGTGAGGAAGAGAGCGAGGTGCTCCATGGTGCTCTTGCGCATGGCTTCGGGCACGGCGTGTTCGACCCCACCCTGCTGAATGCCAACGTTCACGATGTCCGACATATAGTCGGGCAGGGTGAGGTCGGCGTCGGCCTGGACGAACAGCAAGACGACGGCCGCGAGCAGGGGGATGATGTAAGGCTTGAAGTACTTGAAAATGCGGAGCATAGACGAAAAGCCTCCTTGAAAGCGCGATTTTGTGCTGTGTGCCGCGGCGTGTTGCGGGCTCACAGCGGGCGGGGAGTTCACTTTTTCGGCTGGGGGTGGGCGGGATGACCCTCGTGCTCTTCTTCGGGGGGCAGTTTGGCGAGCAAAAGTTCCAGCGCATCCAGAATTTGCTTGGTTTCCTCTGCCGAAAGGCGCTCCAGCAGGCGCTCGAAAGTGGTCCCCTGGGCTGGTGAGGCGATGGATTGCAAGGTGTTTTCACCTTTGGAAGTCAGCCGCAAGCGCTTGTTGCGACGGTCGGCGGGGTTTTCTTCCCGTACGACATAGCCTTGTTCCACCAGGCGACGAAGGAGTTGGCTGGCCGCAGCAGGAGTGATGCCCAACGCCCGTGCCAGGTCGGAGATGTTGGTCTGGCGGTGGTGGTCGATATAGCGCAAAGCGAACACCTGCGGCATGGAAAGCCCCGCCGCACGCACCCGTTGCCAAAAAGGGTGCATAATGGCCTGGATCAAGCGGCGAAGCGCGGCGCGCAGGCGGTCGGTTTCAGCGGGCATGGTTAATGCTCCTAAATAGATAAGCGCACTTAACTAATTGCGCCGTAATGATACCGCGCTTTGCGCGCGTGTCAAGGCTTACGCCACAACGGCGCAGGGCAAACGCACCTTGCCTGTGCTATACTTTTTGTATACCCAAGCGTTTTTCAGAAAGTCGCACTCTATCCGCCTTTTCCCCCTTGAGGAGATAAATCCAAATGCACATTTTTTCTTCGGCGGCAGGCCGCCGCATGGGCCTGCTGGTGGCGCTCGCTATACTTTTGATGGCCTGCGTGGTTGGTCAGAGCGGCACCGCTTCCCCTGATGCTAACCTGGTGGCAACTCAGGTCGCGCTGACCTTCACCCAAACCGCGGTGGCAGGCCTGGTGAGTCCGGCCGCTTCGCCCCAGGTGCAGCCCACAGCCGTGCCGCCGACCGCGATGCCCCCTACACCCATCCCGCCGACCGCGGTTTCCCCCACGGCGACGTTGCCCGCTAAGCCACCGCCTTACGATGGCGCTTGCACCGCCAGTATGCTGGCCGCGCCCAGCACGACGCCTACGCCCGGCAACTGGCCTTCTTACCGCGGCTACCGCCATCTCGGCCTTCCTGTGAACAACTTGCCTTATGAAGGGTTCCTCCTGAGCACCACGCCGGGCGACTCGGGCAAGGGCTTTGCCATTACCGTTTACAGAACTTTGGCGTCTGGCCAGTTGGTCTTCTTCCTCGACCGCATGGTGTGCTACAACGGCAACCAGCCTTATTGGGAAGTCGCTGACGTGATAGCGCTGCCGCAGCCGGGCACCAATCAGGCTATCGTGTTCACCCCCGCGCTTTACGCCAGCAGCAACCATTTCTGGGACCCGGCCACGGCGGACAACCCTATGGCGTTGATGGGCGCGGTGCTTTCGCTGGAATGCGTGGCGCCGTTGGAGCCCTATGTGCTGGCGCGCATTCAGGTTGCTCCCGCGAATTTGCCGGCAACCTATGACGGCAATACGCGGGTGCCAGTGCAGGTGCTCCAGGCGTGGGCTATCAACTTCACCACGCAACGGTTCGAGCCGCTGGATATGAAGCGCTTTGGGGCGTGTGAAGCTCTTTTCCCCTAAATCTGCGTGGCGTTGAAGGGAGATAACCTCACATAGCAACCCCGCCCTTCGCCGGGAAGGCAAGGGCGGGGTTGACTTTGGTGGCCTGGTTTTGGATGATATTCCTCGTGGCGTGCGGGGGCTGATTGCTCTGCAATCTTCGCCCAACGCGCGAGGTTTGAGGCTACCCGCGCAACTGCGCGCCGATTTTTTGCAGCGCCTTCACGATGCGCTTGCGAATCTTTGCCGCGTCTTTGTCGGTGAGGGTTTTCTCATAATCCTGATAGGTCAGGCGGTAGGCCAGGCTCTTTTTGCCCGCGCCAATCTGCTCACCGCGGTAGACGTCGAACAGCCGGACGTCGGCCAGCCGCTTGCCACCGGCTTTGCGAATCACGGCTTCCACGTCCGCGGCGGGGATGTCTTCGTCCACCACCACGGCCAGGTCTTCCCGCACCGGGGGGAAGGCGGGCACGGGGCGCACGCCAAAGGCTTCGGGAATCAGACGGAGCAGGGTTTCCGCGTCCAGGTCGGCGAGGAGCACGGGCGCGGCGTCCAGGTCCAGGTCGTGGGCTACCGCGGGGTGCAGTTCGCCAAACACGCCCACAGGCTGGTCACCTACCACCATTTCCGCACATTTGCCGGGGTGCAGCGAGGGGTGCTGCGCGGGGCGGAACGTGACATTTTCCAGATGCAGGGCGGCGGCTAAGGCTTCCAGCACGCCTTTCAGGTCGTAGAAGTCCATCGGGGCGGTGTCCGCGCCTTCCCAGTGGGGGGCTTCCCGCTGGCCGGTGAGTGCGATGACCGCGCGGCGGGGTTCCTGAGGCAGCAGTTCGCCCTCGCGGGGCAGGAAGACGGGCGCGATTTCGAAGAGCGCCTGACGGGCCTGGTTGCGGCTGTTGCGCACCACCACTTCCATCATGCTGGCCAGCAGGCTGCGGCGCAGCACACGGCGTTCCTGCGCGATGGGGTTGACCAGGCGGACGTAGTCGGCTTCCGTGGGCGCGTTTTCCCGCGCATCGGGCGGCCACAGATGGGCTTCCCATTCAGGCGAGGTCAGGCGGTAGGTGATGACTTCCCGCAGGCCCAGGTTGACTAAGGTTTCCCGCAGACGCTGTTCGTGCAGCAGGTCGGGGTTGGGGCGCTGGGGCGGGAGTTCGTCCGCGATGCGGGTGGTGGGCAGGCGGTCGTAGCCGTAAAGCCGTGCGACTTCTTCGGCCAGGTCGGCTTTGCCGATGATGCCTTCGCCGATGTCGAGGCGGTGGGGCGGGGTTTGCACCCGCAGCGCGTCGCCTTCGCGGGTGCAGGTGAATTCCAGGCGGGTGAGCAGGTCGGCGATTTCGTCCAGCCCCAGGCGAATGCCCAAAATGCGGGCGATGTCGTCCTCGGTGAGGGTGACCGCCGGGTCGTGGGGCGGGTTGGGGTATTCGTCCAGGAAGCCCTGGGCTACGGTGCCGCCGCTCCACTGGCGCATGAGTTCCAGCCCGCGGCGCAGGCCGACTTCGGCCAGCGTGGGGTGCACCCCGCGGGAGAAGCGGTAGGCGGCTTCAGAGGAAAGCCGCTGGCGCTGCACGGTGCGGCGGATGTTGATGAAGTTCCAGGAGGCCGCTTCCAGCAGCACGTTGCGGGTGTTTTCGGTGACTTCGCTTTCTTCGCCGCCCATCACCCCGGCGATGGAAAGCGGGCCGGCCGTGTCGCAGACCAGCACGGTGAAGTCGTCCAGGGTGCGCTCCACGCCGTCGAGGGTGGTGAGTTTTTCGCCCGGGTGCGCGGTGCGGGTGATGATGGTGGGCGCTTTACCGCCAGCCCGTTGCACCAGCACATCGTAGTCGAAGGCATGCAGCGGTTCGCCGGTTTCCAGCATCACATAGTTGGTCGCGTCCACGATATTGTTGATGGGGCGCATTCCGGCCAGTTTGAGGCGCATCTGCACCCAGAAGGGGCTGGGCTTGATTTCCACATCGCGAATCAGGCCAAGCATGAAGCGGGGGTTGAGGTCGGGGTTGGTAATCTGGATGGCGGCCTGGCCTTCGATGGGCGCGCCTTCGGCGAGCACATCCAGGGAAGGCTTACGCAGGGGCTTGCCGAGGATGGCAGCGGTTTCCCGCGCCACGCCGAGCACATTGGCATTACGCGCCATGTTGGGGGTGATGGCGATATCGAACACCGCGTCGCCGAGGTAGTCGGCCAGGGGCGTGCCCACGGGCGCGTCGTCGGGCAGGTAGATGATGTCGTCCATTTCCTCGGAGATGCCGAGTTCCTTTTCGGAGCAGACCATGGAATACGACACCACGCCGCGGATTTTGGCGCGCTTCAGGGTGATGAGTTCCCAGCCAGGGGCGTGGCCGTTGTAAAGGCGGGCGCCTTCGCGGGCGTAAGCCACCTTGAGGGGCTTTTCCAGCGTCTTGCCCTTGAGGGGCAGCAGGGAAGGCGCGCCGGTGAGCACGATGTGCTCCTGCTCGCCGTCGTCGAGGCGGCAGAGCACCAGCCGGTCGGCGTTGGGGTGCGGCCTGACCTCATGGATGGCCGCAACCACGAATTTGTCGGGCGGCCATTCCAGGCCGGAAATCTTGAATTCGTGGCGCGGCCCCTGGGGCATGGGCAAGCCCACATAGCGCACGGCTTCGACTTCCAACCCAGCCAGCGTGAGCCGCTGGGCTAATTCTTCTACCGAGATGTCAATGTCAACGAAATCTTTGAGCCAGGAAAGAGGGATGAGCATGGGGGGCCTCCGAGGGGATGGGATTGGGGGCGACTGGGGGAGTAAGGCAACTGGGGCATTGGGGTATTGGGGTATTGGGGCAATTGGGGAATTAAGGCAACTGGGGGGTTGGGGGTGTTGAAGGGTTAGGAACGGCGTTGTTTTCTGAGGAATTTGAGGTAACCGTTGAGGACGTGGCGCAAGGTGCGGAGTTCATCTTGCAAGGAATGGAAAAGAGCGTCGTCCAGATAATTCAGGCGGTGGGCCAAGACGAGGTAGGTGTACACTTCTTCCAGGGAACCGCGGGCAATGTAGTAGAAGTGCGAGGAATCCTTGAAAGTGTAGCGTCCATAGCCTTCAGCAATGTTGGCCGGCACACTCTGAACAGCGCGGCGCAGTTGGATTGCCAGCGCATATTTTTCTTCTGGCGGCAATTTAGGCAGCACTTCCCGATGCACCCGGATAGTGAACGCGACGGCTTTCTGCCAGGCCACCAGCGTTTCCAACCCGCGCTGCTCTTCCTTGTCCATCACCTTCCTCCTCACTTCCTCCTCACTTCCTCACTACCTCAATCCCTCAATACCCTAATTCCTCAATACCTCAATCCCTCCGTCCTCAAAACTGTTCAAGAAACCTCAAATCACCACTCCAAAAATACCGGATATCCTCGATATGGTGGCGCAGCATGGTGATGCGTTCAGGGCCCATGCCGAAGGCAAAGCCGGTGTATTTTTCGGGGTCGTAGCCGCCGTTGCG
This sequence comes from Chloroflexota bacterium, assembly GCA_011322445.1. Classification (NCBI taxonomy): domain Bacteria; kingdom Bacillati; phylum Chloroflexota; species Chloroflexota bacterium. The sequence continues at coordinate 18,819 of DRMV01000038.1, forward strand.
GAGCACGGTGGGGTGCACTTCGCCGCAGCCCAGAATTTCCAGCCAGCCGGTGTATTTGCACACGTTGCAGCCTTTGCCGCCGCAGAGGAAGCATTCCACATCCATCTCCGCGCTCGGCTCGGTGAAGGGGAAATAACTGGCGCGGAAGCGAGTGCGCACCGTGGGGCCGAACATGCTGCGGGCAAAGTCCAGCAGGGTGCCTTTCAGGTCGCTGAACGTGATGTGTTTGCCCACGGCCAGTCCTTCCACCTGGGTGAACTGGATTTCGGAGCGGGCGGTGATTTGCTCGTAGCGATAGACCATGCCGGGCAGGATGACGCGCAGGGGCGGCGGATTTTCGGGCAGGGGGCCTTCGCCGGTGTAGCCCGTGGCCGCGCGCATGGCGTGGATTTGCCCCGCGGTGGTGTGGGTGCGCAGCAGCACGGGGTAATGCTCGCCGTCGCCGCCGTGGTCGATGTAGAACGTATCTTGCATTTCGCGCGCGGGGTGATGCGGCGGAATGTTGACCAGTTGGAAGTTGTATTCGTCCAGTTCCACCTCGCGCGAGCGCACCACCTGAAAGCCCATTTCCGCGAAGATGGTGATGATGCGCTGGTGGGTTTGGGTGACCGGATGCATGCCGCCGCGGTGGGGGCGCCGGCCGGGCAGAGTGATGTCCAGCCGCTCGCTTTTCAGCGCCTGCGCCAGGGCCTGTTGGCGCAGGGCTTCCGCACGTTCCGCGTATGCGGCTTCCAGTGCCTGTCGAATTTCGTTGGCGCGCTTGCCCACCAGCGGGCGCTCTTCGGGCGAGAGTTTGCCCATCTGGGGGAAGACCTGCATCAGCGGCGATTTGCGCCCCAGGTGGGCCACCTTCCAGGCCTCGAGCGCCTCGGCATCTTGCGCGTCGGCCAGGGCCTGCAATGCCTTTTGTTGAATGCGTTCCAGTTCTTCCAGCATACGACCTCCTTTATTTTCATCCACCGATTGACACAGATTTACACCGATTGGGTGAAAAACACAGAAGACACAAAAAACCCACAGCAGACACAGAAATTTTTTCTTTGCGTTGCGTCCATCCTTGGCGCCCTTGGCGTCATCTTGGCGACCTTGGCGCTAATCTCTCTGCGTCTTTGCGCCATCTCTGCGCTTCTGCGTTAAACCAAAACCTCCCGCCCCATCAAGGGACGGGAGGGAGAACCCGCGGTACCACCCTTGTTGGCCGTGCACGGCACAGCCCACTCGTTGCGCCTACGGGCAATGGTTGCCGATAGGCTCCCCCGATAACGCAGGGGCGGCGGCCCGGGCTACTGCACCTTCACCCGGGCGGCTCGGAAGGGAACTTCGGTCGGCTTCCACCGAGGGCGGGTTGCAGCCTGTGCCCGCCCCTCTCTGGCGGCTTCCGTCGGCCTACTTTCCTTCGTCATCGCCGTTGGTTTAATTGTGCCCGAAAACGGCCGTCTGTCAAGGGCTGGTGTGAAAAAAGCGCGGTTGTCGGGCTTTTACGCCCGCGCAGCCTGGTGCACGGCTTGCAAAAAGGCTTCGCTTGTCCATGTTGCGGCGCGCGCCCGGCCGCTTTCCCGCAGGGCGTCGGCCACGTCGTCTTCCACGACGACGGTGACCAGGGCTGCGGCAAGGTCGCGTGCAGCGTCGCAGGGGGCGAGGTATGCCGCTGTGCCCACCATGGCCGCCGTGGCCGCTTCCTCACAGGCTACCACCGGCACGCCCCACGCTAACGCCAGCCGAAGGGGAGAACCCCACGCCGTCGCAACCAGCGGGTGAAACAATGCCACCGCGTGGGCATACACCGCCGGCAGGAGCGCCGGGTTTACCGCGGGGTAGGGAATGATGGTGTCGGCAATTTCTGGCGGGGCAGGCACGGTCAGGTCGTCGGGCGCGCCCAAGATCACCAGGGGCGTGCTGCCGCCGATGCTGCCTGCTGCCCACCGCAACCAAACTTCCAATGCCCGTTCCCAGTGGGCGGCGTGCAAAGGCGCGTGGAAGAGCACGAAGGCTTCTGGCAGAGGCCGCGGTAAAGGAAGGCTTGCAGGGCTGGAAAGAGGTGGCGGCGGTGGCAAAGCCGCCGACGAAAGCGTGGTCCCCCGTGCGGCCCCGCCTTCGCCCAGCGCCAGCCGCAACCGCGCCCACCCGCCAGAGCGGGCTGAGGAAGTTTCGGGAGCAGGCGCGTGCAGCGTAGGCACCGCGCGCCATAGGGGCAGGCCTGCGGTGCCGTAGAGCAGGTCAGCCTGTTGGTACCTGGCCTGCTGTGCTAAGGTGCGCTGTTCCCACCGCAGGCGCCCGCGCGATGTGGGCGGCTGGGGGGAGATTTCCGCGGGCGCGGCTTCCCACGGCGGGGGTGGCGAAGCAGGCCAGGCTACGATGACTTCTTCCCCCGCGACGCGCAGGGCTTCCCAGGCGCTCCACAGATGCACCGCGGCGGGCGAAAGCGGCGCCCGCACCAACGGCCAGCCGTCGAGCAGCACCCGCATGGCTACGAACCGCTCAACAAATTACCCAAAAGGTCGCCGCCGATGCCATCCACGCCTTTCTTTTCGCCCACTTGCTTGTGGGTAGCCGCGAGGATGCGGTCGGCCAGGCGGGAGAGCGGCAGGCTCTGCAAATAAACTTTCCCCGGCCCGCGCAGGGTGGCGAGGAAAAGCCCTTCGCCGCCGAAGAGCATGTTCTTGAAGCCCTTCATCAGTTGGATGTTGTAATCGACGGTGGTGGAAAAGCCCACAATGCAGCCGCTATCGACCCGTAGGGTTTCACCCGCTGCCAGTTGCTTTTCGAGCACCGTGCCACCTGCATGGATGAAGGCCAGTCCCTTGCCTTCCAGCCGCTGAAGTACGAAGCCCTCACCGCCGAACAGCCCGGCACCCAGCCGTTTGCTGAAAGCCACCGTGACGTCGATGCCCTGTGCTGAGCAAAGGTAAGCGTCGCGCTGGCAAATGAACGAGCCACCTTCCGCTGTCAGGTCCAGCGACACGATCTTGCCGGGGTAAGGCGCAGCAAAGGCCACGCTGGCGCGACGCTGCCCCCGGTTGAGGAAGGTGGTGATGAAGAAACTCTCGCCAGCAAAGGCGCGCTTGAGGCCCTTCAGGAATCCGCCGCCGGTGCTGGTTTCCATTTCGATGCCGTCTTCCATGAACGTCATCGTCCCCGTCTCGGCGCGCACGCCTTCGCCGGGGTCGAGGATGATTTCCACCATCTGCAAATCGTCGCCGTGTATCCGGTAATCCACTTGGTCGGCCACTCGAGCCTCCTTGTTTTGGGAAAGGGTAAACTAACTGACTTTGCCGGCAGCCCAGCGCTGGCCTCCGTCGAGCACCAGGGCCTCGCCGGTGATGAAATCGCTGGCAGGGGAAGCCAGGTAAAGCGCCGCGGCGGCAATTTCTTCCGGCGACGCCATGCGCTTTGCCGGGATGGTTGCCAGCACTTTTTCGCTCAGGGCCGGGTTATCCCACAGTGCCTGGCTGAAGCGTGTCTTGACCAGGCCGGGGGCAATGGCGTTGACCTGGATGTTGACTGGCGCAAGTTCCAGCGCCAGGGCGCGGGTCAGCATGATGACGGCGGCCTTGCTGGCACTGTAAACGCCCATGCCTTCCAGCGGGGTAAGCCCGGCAATGGAGGCGATGTTGATGATTTTGCCGCCGCCGCGCGCCTGCATGTGCGGCACCGCCGCTTTGACCGTGCGAAAATAGCCCACCACGTTGACATCCAGAATTTTATGCCAGTGGCTCTCTTCAGCGGTCAGCAACGGCCCAAAATGCGGGTTGGTGGCGGCGTTGTTCACCAGGATGTCAAGGCCGCCAAACGTTTCCACGGCGCGGGCGATCAGGTGGCCCACGGCTTCGCTGTTGCCAGTGTGGGCGGCCACGGCCAGCGCCTGCCCGCCTTGGGCACGGATGGCCTCGGCCACCGCATCCACGGCTTCCTGCTTGCGGCTGGAAACCACCACTGCTGCACCGGCGGCAGCCAACGCTTCGGCAATCGCCCGCCCGATGCCGCGCGAGGCGCCAGTAATGACGGCAACTTTGCCTTCCAGGTTCGTTGTGTTCATCATGCACCTCCTGGAGTGATTATACAGCATTCCCCCTCGCAAGCGGCGTGTGGGTCAGGGCATTCCTTGCTGAAGGGTCATTCGTGTGGGGCGTTGGCTGCACGCAGCAAGGCCTCGGCGGCGGCCCGTGTGGGGGCAAAAGCCCAAACGGTGCGCTTCTCGGTCGCGCTGTAACGCAGCACCGCCGCACCGTGGGGGCTTTCCCAGTACAGCACCCGATACGCCCGCCCGGCTAACGGCCCATACCGCCCGCGAGCGTAACGCACGAAAGCCCGCACGAAATTCGTTGCGTCGGTGCCTTCGGCCCAATGCACATCGGCGAGGAAGGCGAGTTGCCCGGCAGGGCCGTGGAACGTAGCCCATGCCCCGCCCCGCCACCCGGCGGTGTTGTTCAGCGCGTCGCTGCCGTCGAGGCGGGCGTCAGGGTGTATGCTGGCGGTCAGCATGAGATAGAGCAGCCATTCGCCGCAAACGCCCCGGGCGTCTTCCTGCCAGCCTTTGCCCAGCGCGTTGGTGAGGGCGTCGGCGGCGGGTAGGGGGACGGCTTCGGGTGGCGCGGCAGGATAACTTTCGGGGTGCAAAATCTGGGCGGTGGCCAGCGGTGGGTGAGCAAAGGCCGCGTCGATACTCGCCCACCCATTTTGTTGGGAAAGCGCATAGATGAAGGCAAAGCCCCATTGCGCGGCGAATTGCTGCTGTTTCACCACCGCGAGGGGAAGTGCTTCGGGAGAGGCAATGAGGGGCGCGTTGCTTTCGGCCAGGGCTTGCAGGTCGTCGGGAGAAGCGTAAGCGAACAGCCACAAGGTTTCGGTGTAAGCCGCGTCGCCTTCGGCCAGGGCTTGCAGCGCGGCGCACTGATCGGCGTCGTTGCCGCAGGGTGGCAGGGCATGCTCGCGGAAGCGCAGCGCGCGGGCGTAAGCGTGGACATATGCCAACCGCAGCGGCGCGGTCAGCCCTTGGGGCGAGGTGAGGAAGATGGTCTGAGAGGCGGGGTCGAAAAAGGCCAGGGCGCGCTCGGCAGGGGCGTTCCACACCTGGGGGGCGAGGTCGGCGTCGGCGGGCAGCAGGTCGAGGGCGCGCCAGGCGGTGATGTGAGGGGGTGCGGAGGTGGGGAAAGCCTGTTGCCGCCGTTGGGTGTAGGCTTCGGGCGGCAGCACCACCCGCCGCACCGCCGCGGTTTTTGTCAACCCCCGCAAGGCGCGCACCTGGCTCTCGAGCGTGTCCAAGGCGGCGGCGAGGGAAGGCGAAGGCGCGCCGTAAGGTGTGGGGGTGGAAGAAGGCCGCGCGGTGGGGGTGGGTGTGGAGAGCGGGGTGGGCGTGATGGTGGGCGTGGGGGAAGGCCAGGGCGTGGCTGGCCCGCAGGATGCCAGCACGATGCCCAACCCTGCCAGCAGAAGCAGACCTGCGAAAAACCTACGCGCCACCATGCCCTCCTTCGTCGGCAACAGCCAGCAGGGCGCGGACGGCGTCGAGGGTCACGCGCGGCTGGGTCATGTGGCCGTCGGTCAGCACGCCCAGGGCTACCAGGCGTTGCAGCAAACCCTTTGCCTGGCGGTTGGAAAGCCCCAGGCGGGCGCGCAAGGCCCGCCGCCAGTAAGGGCGGTCGGCGCGCGGCGGGGCTTCCCGGGCAATGTGGTGGACTGCGGCCAGCAGGCGGGCGGTTTCCACCAGGGCAGGGCGGCTTTCCATGGGCTGAATTTTGCCATACAGCCGCTCGCTTTGCAGCGAAATGCACGGGATGCCGGAGGGGCTTTCCCACAAATCAACTTTGCCCGCGCCCTGAGCCCGCCGAATGGCCTCGGCGGCTTTTTCAGGCCCCAGCAGCGCCTCGACCAGCGCCACCGGAATGGCCGTGCTGAATTCCCGCCGCAGATTCCCGACCAGGGCGGCTAACGCTTCGGCCTGGTCGGCCTCTTCTTGCGGGGTGGGGGGCGCTTCGGGCTCCGGTTCGGGTTCCTGCTGGGTGACGGCGAAATCGAGCAGGTCGAACTCGGTTTGAATTTGCAGGCTCAGCGAGGGAGAATCGGGGTCGGCGGCGAGGAAAACGACGTCGAACCCCATGTTCCGCAGGGTGCGGCCAATGGCGGTGAAGGCGTGGTCGCCGCTGCCGAGGATGTAAATGTCGGCAGGGCGGGTGGCAACATGCCGCCCCACTTCGAAGGCCAGCCGCATGTCGGCGTAGTTGCGGATGACGAACTTCTTGCCCTTGTGGCGGCCAAACTGCTGCTGGCGGGCGCCCCGGCTGAGAAAGCTCTGGGCGTCGATGACCGTTGCCACCCGATTGAGCCCGCCGATTTGGGGGTTGTAGTGGGTGAAGTTGGCGACGGCGATGAAATCTTCCCGTGCCAGTTGGCCGTAGTTTTCTTCAATGTAATCCACCAGTTGCTCGAAGTTCAAGCGAGGGGAAGCGCCGAAAGGGCCGTGCCGCCCCACGGTGCGCCGCTTGAGGGTTTGGTAGAAGTTTTCGAAATCCAGAAACAGCGCGACGCGCGACATGGAAGTCTCCAGGGCAAGGGTTTTGTGCTGTGAGCCTGCTGGCGGGGCCGTGTGTGAGGCCACTGCGGGGAAGCCGTGCTATTTGGCGGGTGCCTCGGGCGGGGAAAGGAGCGCAGCCGCGAGGTCGGCGGTGGTGGGTAAGATGAGGTTCGCCCCGGCCCGGCGGAGTTCGGCTTCTTCGCCGAAGCCGCAGAGCACGCCCACGGTTTGGGCACCCGCGGCGCGACCGGCGCGAATATCCACGGTGGTGTCGCCGACCATCAGGCAGGCTTCCGGTGGCACGCCGAGGCAGTGGGCAGCCCAGCGCAACGGTGCGGGGTCGGGCTTGGTGCGCTCGCAGGTCTCGGCAGTGGCAATGCAGTTTTGGAAGTAAGGCGTGAGGCCAAAATGCTCCAGAAAGCCCAGGGTGGAAGGGCGCGGGCGGGCGCTGACCACTGCCAACCGGTAATGAGGCGCCAGCGCGGCCAACATCTCATGCACGCCGGGCACAAGGCGGTAAGCGGGTTGTCGGGCAGGCAGGAAAGCCCGCAGCGCACGGGCCAGCTTCAGCAGTGGGGCATCTAAGCCCAGGCGGTCGGTGGCTGCGTAGAGTTCGTTGAGCGGTGTTTCGGAAGCCATCACCAGTCGCCGCGCCAACCTTTCCGGCGCGGGGGTCAGGGGCAGCCATGCCAGCGGCTGCAACCAGCGCGCCAGGCGCGCGACAAGGATGTCGTCGGTATCGCTCAGGGTGCCGTCGATGTCGAAGCAAATGGCCTGAATGCGGTGAAGATCGAGAGGGGTGGCGCGAAAGCGGGACACAGGCAACAACGCTCAAACTCGAGATGTCGCGCAGGCCGCTTTTCGCAGGGGGGCTATGGCCTTCCCGGGGAAGGCGTTAGGCTGGGGATTCGTCGGCCAGCGCGAGGGTGACGTGGAGAAAGTGTACCACGCCTTGCGGCGGCAGGAGTTCGATGACTTCCACAACGCGGTAGCGTTGCCCGTGCAGCACGACCATTTCCCCCACGTGGGGCGCATCGCGACGGGTCAGAATCGCCCCCGCCGCAGGACGACCAGGTACAACGTAACTGACTTTGTAGAGCGCCATACACACCTCCCCCTGAGGTTAGGGCTAAACCATGCTGAGATTGTGGTGCCGAACTTTGAACCCCAAATCGGCGGCAATGTTGCGCATGAGCCGATAGCCCATGCGCGGGTGTGCTTCGCAAAGGGCTAACAGGGCGTCGCGCTCGAAGGCCAGGACGCGGGTCGGTGTTTGGGTCACGACAACGGTGGCAGAGTGGGGGCCGCCATCAACCAGCGTGATTTCGCCAATCAACTGGCCTGGGCCAAGGGCGACCACTGGCCGCGCGGTTTCCCCGGCGTTGACCTGCACTTCCACCATGCCTTCCAGCAGCACGAAGACCTTGCCTTCGTGGCTGCCCTGGGTGACCAGCACGTCGCCCTTGTGGTAAGTTTGTTCTGTGCCCAGGGCAATGAGGCGGCGGATGTCCTCTTCCACAAGCCCATGAAAGAGGATGCACTGGCGAGCCAAACTGATTTCGACCATCGTTTTCCCTCCTAAAGCGATGAGCGCGCCCGGCGCGATGCAACAGCGTCGCGATTAATCTGAAGATTCCTCGCCGGGGGGAGCCAGCCCCAGCCGCTGCGCCTGCTCGTAGGAAAGCACGTCGGGGTTGATGGCGTGGGTTGGCGGTTCGTCGTCGACGGCCAGTTGTTCCCAAAAGTCTTCGGCTTCCTCGGGCGAAAGGCCGTCGTTGAGCAGCGCGAGCAGGTCGTCGCCGCCTTCGGCTGCCTCTTCCAACGCCTCGGTGAGGGGGGGAAAGGCGTCTTGAGCTTCTCGCTGGGAAGGCAGAATTCCCAGGCGTTTCATAACATCCAGCAAGCCGTTGACGGTGCGCTGCATGGCTGCGGCCAGTTCGTCGGGGGAGAGGGTTTTGCAATGCTGGTTGCATACCACCAGCAGGGCATATTGTCGGCTGAGAGAAGTCAGGTGCAGGCGCAGGCCCTCGGCCTGGAGGTGGAAGTGAAAGCGCGGCGCGGGGGTGTGCAACATGCGAGAGACCTTGACGCCACCCGCGTAGAGGGACATCAGGGCTAACAATGTGTCCTGGCTGAGGATGCTATCTAACGCGCCGGCCTGCAGCACCACCCGGCCAACGTCGTTGAGCAGCAAGACAGCCCGCGCCCCCAGGTCGCCCCGCAGGTCGGCCATCAGGTCGGTCATTCGCCCCACGGCGCGCTCTTCTTCTGCGGCCGACAGGCTGACGGGCGCATCGCCCAAGATGCTGCTCACCAGCCCCAGTTTGCGTTCCAGCGCATCCAGCAGGTCGGCCAGTTCCAGCGGCTTGCGGAACCAACCATCGGCCTGCACCTCTTCCGCTGCCGCGCGCAACTCGGCTTCCGGTTGCCCTGAAACCAGGAAAATTTTGATGTCGGGATGACGTTGGCGCAGCCGGCGGGCGACCTCGCGCCCATCCATGCCGGGCAAGCGAAGGTCGATGATGGCGGCGTCCATGTGCTCATGTCGGTAGGCGTCTAACAGGGCCTCTTCGCCGGAAGGCGCGTCGAAGACAGCAAAGTTTTCCCCCAGGGCCTCTACGCCGGCGCGCAGCACCCGCGCCAGTTCGCGATGGTCTTCCACAATCAGAACGTAAAACTGCTCGCTCATGGCAGCCTCTTGGCTTGAAAGGGTGGGAACGTATCAGGCTGCGGGGAAACCTTTATCGTAGGCCTGGTAGGTTTCCAGCATGCTGCTTGCCACATCGGTGACAAAGGACTTGATTTTCTGCATCATTGCTGCCCAAACATGCGGCGATTGCACTCGGGAATGTTCCACCACTTCGACCAGGGCATCGACCACAACGCCCGCGAAGAAGAGGAAAGCCGTCAGTGCTTCACCCTCCGTAAGGCCGCTGCGACGCGCGAGGGTGGCGTATTCGTAGCCCAGGCTCTTGGCTTCTTCAGAGGCGTTGGTGCTATCCCCTGTCAAATAGACCCACAATTGCTGAGCCAGCGCCTGCCCGCGGCGGCGGTATTGGGCCCGTGCTTCGTCACTCAGTTTGCGATACCACGGCAGGGTGCGCACTTCGCTTTGAGCCATTTGGGTGCCTACTTGCCGCAAAAGGGTCTGGATGAAATCGCGCGGAATATCCACTTCGTGGGAAGGGTCGCGGGAAAGCATCCACAATTCCAGTTCGCTGCGGCGGAAGCGGCGGTGGCCGCCATTGGTGCGATGGACGGGGATTTTCCCCTGGTTGGCCCAAATGCGGACGGTGGAGGGATGCACACCGAGAATTTGCGCCACTTCGCTCAAGGTGAGCCATTCTTTCTGAGGCCAGGGCATAATGCGCTCCTTGCAGAGATGTCTGCCTAAGGATACCAGAAAATGAAAGAAACCTCAAACTTTTTACAACTTACGCGCGGTTTTTTGGCGTGGCTGGCCGGGTACTAAAGGGCTATTTCGCGGGCAACGGCGTGGCTTGTGGCCCGGTTTTGGCTTTGCGCCGGGGTGCTCACCGTGAGGCGGTGGCTGGGGTTTGGGGTATCACCCCCCTGCTTAAAGCAAAAAAGCCCCCGCCCAGGGGGCTTTTTTGCGCGCGGCGGTTTTGTGAAAACGGTTATTTCTTGGCCACGACTTTGATTTCTTTCGGACGCACAGCCTCGGCTTTCGGCAGGTGCAGGGTGAGCACACCGTCGGCGATTTCGGCTTTGGCTTTGCCCGGTTCCAGCGGCGTGGGCAGGGTGATGACACGCTTGAAGGGACCGGCGGGGATTTCCTGCAACAGCAATCCTTCGCCTTCCGGCGCTTGGAACTCGCCCGAAAGCACCACCGTGTCTTCCAGCACCTCGATGTGCAGGTCGTCGCTGCTCAGGCCGGGCACCCACGCAATGATGGTGAAGGCGTCGTCATCGGCTTTGACGTTCAGCGGAATGCGTACGCCCCGCTGGCGGGTATCGCTCACCGGCACCACGCTGCTTTCCATCAGGCGGTCCATCGCGTCCATCAACCGCTCCATCCGGCGGAAGGGATCCATGCGATACAGGGTCATAACACACCTCCTTTGTTGGTTTTCTCATCCAACCACCCATAGCATAGCAGAGGCGTGTTAGAAAAATGCAAGCGTGAGATAGGAATTTTGTTAAAGACGCCGGGCGATGACGATCCAGTAAGGCGCATCGGCGGCTGGGGGCGTCTTGTCGAAATCCCCATATTGGGCCAGGGGGTGAAGGCCGGCGGCTTTCAGCCGGGCGAGTTCGGCTTCCAGCGGGGGCAGCCAGTGGGTTTGAGAGGCGGTCTGCCGGGTGGCTGTGCCATCGGGGTGGAGGGTGTCGTAGTGCCAAAACACCCTCCAGCGTTCTTCCATCCGGTGCCAGCCACTGCTCACCTGAACCGGCAAGCCGTTTTTTGGGTGAGGGAAAGCCGTTTCTGGCTCGGCTTCCCCTACGGGGGGCAGGGAAGCCACCAGGCGCGGGTTCGGGGCGCTGAACGCAAACAGCCCGCCTGGCCGCAGCACCCGCGCCACCCCTTGCAGGAATGTGCGCCGCTCGCGCGGTGGCACGGTGGTGTAGGTGTTGCAAGGCAGCACGGCGAGAGGGAACGCCGCGGCCCTGAGGGGCAATGCCCGGAAATCGGCCTGTACCAGCCTCAGAGGCAATCCCTCGCCGCGGGGCGCAAGCCGACGTCGCAGAAAGTTCAACATGCCCGCGTCCCAGTCCACCCCCACAGTGGGTATGCCCGCGGCGGCGATGGGCACTGCCACTCGCCCTGTGCCGCACCCCAAAGTGAGCACCGCCCCGCCGCTTTCGGCGGCCAGACCCTTCCAAAAAGAAAGGTCTTCGGCAAAGGCGCCGTGGTGGGCATGGTAAAGGGCGGGGGGCAGTTTGGCGGCTTTCGGCATGGATTTTCCTCCCTTAGCCGGTGCGTTTGCGGCTGGCAAAGCGGCGCACGGCTTCCACATGCTCAGGCGCGGCCCACAGCGGGGGGAAGAGTTCATGCTCCAGCCGCGCGGCCGTGGCGGGGGGCAGGGTCAGGCCGGCGCGTAGCACTTCTTTGATGGCACGGCTGACGGTGGGGGGCAAGGCAGCAATTCCGCGCGCCAGGTCGAGGGCAGCGGGCAGGGCTTCTCCCGCCGGCACCACCCGGTTGGCAAGGCCATGTTCCAGCGCCTCTTGCGGCGAGAGCACCTTGCCTGTCAGCAGCCATTCCAGCGCGCGGGCGTAACCGACCAGCCGCAGCAAGCGTTGCCCCGCGCCCCAGCCTGGGGTAACATACCAGGCAACCTGCACGAAGCCTAAATCGGCGTTTTCGGCCAGCACGCGCAGATCGCAAGCCAGCGCCACCTCGGAACCGCCCCCACGCGCCGGGCCGTTCACCGCGGCAATCGTCGGGAAGGGCAGGCTTTCCAGCGCGGTGAGGGCGCGGGTCATCAGGCGGCTCATGCGGCGGCCATCGGCCTCGGTGGGGTAGGCGGCCAATTCTTTCAGGTCGCCCCCGGCGATGAAGGCGCGCCCGCCGCCGGTGACCACGAGGGCGCGCAGGTCGGCCATGCGGGCGGCTTCCACGGCTTCGCCGAAAGCCTGCATGGCTTCCCATGAAAGGGCGTTCAGCACCTGCGGGCGGGAAACCTGGAGCAGGCCGACGTGCGGTTCGGGAAAGGTGAGGGTGACAGGCATGAGCACATCCGGGGGAAAAGGGTGAGCAAGGCACAGCGCCGCGAGGCTGCTTGACGCTGCCGCGTGAGGGCATTATACTTGCACTCGCAAACCACGGCAACGGGGCGTAGCGCAGTTGGAAGCGCACCGCGTTTGGGACGCGGGGGTCGGCGGTTCGAGTCCGCCCGCCCCGACTCAATTTTGGCCGTCTCGCACTTCGGGCCATCTGGCACGAGGTGCTTTGCACGGGGGAAACCATTGGGCAATGGCGTGGCTGAGGCTGCGCTGGTGCCTTCCCCCTTTCCCTGAAGGCTCGCCTATGCAGGCCCAAATTTTAGTGGTGGAAGACGACCCCACCTTGCTCGATACCCTCACTTATAACCTCGAAAAACAACATTATGCCGTGGTCACGGCTACCGATGGGTGGCAGGCTGTGGAACTGGCCCAGCAGCACCACCCCGACCTCATCATTCTTGATTGGATGCTGCCCGGGCTGGACGGTTTGGAAGTGTGCCGCTTCATCCGGCAGAAGAGCGCCGTGCCCATCTTGATGCTCACTGCCCGCACGGCAGAAATCGACAAGGTGCTGGGGTTGGAAATTGGGGCCGACGATTACATTACCAAGCCGTTCAGTATGCGCGAACTGCTGGCGCGGGTTAAGGCGCAATTGCGGCGCAGTCGCCTGACAGGCGGGCAGCGCGGCGAGCCTGTCCCGCCGGCGGGGGACGAATTGCCGGTTGCGCTATCGCCACTTGCCTTCGAGGGGCTGGTGATCGACCCTGCCCGCCGTGAGGTCCGGCGAGGGGGGCGGGTGGTGCGCCTCAAGCCCAAAGAGTTTGAACTGTTGCTCTTTTTGGCACGTCACCGGGGGATGGTGCTTTCTCGCGAGCTCATTTTGAAACGTGTCTGGGGGTGGGAATTTAGCGGCGGCAGCCGCACTGTCGATGTGCATGTCCGTTGGCTGCGCGAAAAAATCGAAGACGACCCTGCGCACCCCCAGCGCATCGTGACCGTGCGGGGAGCAGGCTACCGTTTCGAGGGTTGAAGCAATGCGAGGCTTATCGCTGCGGGTAGCGGCCCTGACGACGGCGCTCATGGGGGTGGTCAACGGCGGCATGGCTTTGTTGTTGGTCTCTCCCGTCAATCGAGGGCGCGCCCTGGTGCTGGCGGCGCTGACCGCACTGCTGAGCGGCTTCCTTGTCGGCGCGTTCACCCATCGGTACGCCGCGTGGCTGGCGCGCCTGGAGGGGGCTTTGCAGCGGCTGGCGGAAGGCGATTTCCAGGCCCGCATTTTGGCCCCCCAACGCGCACGTGAGCATGCCTTGCTTACGGCTTTCAACCAGACCGCCGAGCGTTTGCAGGCCCATGCTGCCGGGTTGGCCGAAGTGCAGAGCCGCCTGGCTGCCATCGTTGACCATGCTGCTGAAGGTGTGGTCATTACCGATGCTGCCGGGCATGTGCTGCTCCTCAACCCTGCTGCGGCGCGCCTGCTGCAGGTGGACGCGGCAACCGCCACCACGCGCGTGTTGGCCGAAGTGGCGCCTTTTCCCACGCTGCTTTCGTTGTGGGAAGCCTGCTTGCGTGCCCCCGAAAAGCAGACCGATATTGTCGAGGTGCCTTCACGCGGCCTAGTGTTGCAGGTGACGGGAGTAACCTTTGGGGAAGGCCGCCAGTGCCTGTTGCTTTTGCATGACTTGAGCCGCTTCCGCCAGATGGAAACCATGCGGAGCGATTTCGTCAGCAACCTTTCTCACGAATTGCGCACGCCTTTGGCTGGCATGAAAGCCGTGGTGGAAACCCTGAGCGAAGGCGCGTGGGAAGATCCCCCTGCCGCGAAACGCTTCTTGCGTCACATGGAAACCGAACTGGACAATTTGATTCAAATGGTCGAAGAGATGCTGACGCTTTCGCGGCTGGAATCGGGCCAGGAGGTGCTGCAAAAGGAATGGCTGTGCCCGGAAGACATTTTGCACGAGCCAGTGGCTCAGTTGATGCCTTACGCCAGGCGGGCAGAGGTGGCGCTGGAAGTGCAGTTGCCCCCCGGCCTGCCGCCGCTGCTCGCCGACAGGCGGCGCATTCAGCGGGCAGTGCTCAACCTGGTGCACAACGCCATCAAGTTCACGCCTGCAGGGGGGCGCGTGGTCGTGGCTGCGGTGGAAGGAGCGGACGAGGTGGTTTTTACCGTGCACGACACCGGCCGCGGCATTCCGCCCGATGACCTGCCGCGCATTTTCGAGCGGTTCTACAAATCTCGCGATAGCCAGGGAAGCGGCCTTGGCCTTGCCATTGCCAAGCATACGATCCAGATGCACGGGGGGCGCATTTGGGCTGAGAGTGTTGAAGGGCAAGGCAGTATGGTGGGGTTTGCGTTGCCCAAGGGCGTTGAAGCCCCGGCCGTTTTTTGTTAACCGCATGTTAGCATTCCCTTATCTCGCCGTTAACTTTGCCGTGCTACCATTGCGGTGACAATCACAATCATTGAATGGAGGAGAAAATGCGCAAAGTTTTTCTGTTCATCGTGCTGGCCGGTGCGGCACTGGCCGTGGCTGCCTGCGGCGGCAACGCTGCTTCTGCGGGGAACGGCCAGCAGGCAGGCCCCATTGTGTTGAACGGCGCAGGCGCGACCTTCCCGCTGCCGGTTTACAATGAATGGATTCAAATGTACAAGTCTGTGCAGCCCGATGTCACCATCAACTACCAGGGCATTGGCTCAGGGGGCGGGCAGAAGGCCATCATGGACGGCACAGTGGATTTCGCCGGCTCGGATTCCCTGTTGAGTGAGGCGCAATATCAAAGGATGCCTGACTTGCAAATGCTGCCAATGGTGGCGGGTGCTGTGGTGCCGATTTACAACCTGCCCGAGGTCAAAACGCTGGTCTTGGACGGCCCCGCGATGGTGGGCATTTTCATGGGGAAGATCACCAAATGGAACGACCCCGCCATTACCAAACTTAACCCCGGTGTGAACCTGCCTGACCAGACAATCACCGTGGTGCACCGCTCCGATGGCTCGGGCACGACGGAGATTTTCACTTCTTACCTCGCGGCGATAGACCCGACGTGGAAAGAGCAGATTGGGGTTGGGAAAGCCGTGGAGTGGCCGGCCGATGCAGCCGGTCATGGCGTGGGGGGCAAAGGCAACCCTGGCGTGGCGCAAGCCGTGCAGTCCACGCCTTACAGCATTGGTTACGTGGAACTCGCCTACGCGAAGAGCAATAACATCCCGATGGCGAAGCTGGTCAATGCTGCTGGTAACACCGTGGAAGCCAACGCCGCCACCATGCAAGATGCCATGGCCTCGTTTGCCGATGCTTTCGATGCACATCTGACCGCCGAGATCGTCAACGCCCCTGGTGAGAACGCCTGGCCGATCATGGGCTACACTTACCTCATTGTCCACATGAAAGATTACAAAGACTGCGCCAAGGCCAAAGCGTTGGTGGATTTCATCCACTGGGCGTTGACCGACGAAGCGGCTGCGAAGAAGGCTGCCGACCTCGGCTATGCCACGCTGCCCCCTGCCGTGCAGGAGAAGGTGTTTGCCAAACTGCACCAAATGGAATGCAACGGGCAGAAGGTCTGGCCGTAGAGCCTCTTCGCCTTCTCGCCCCACCCTGCTGCGCCCTTGGGAGGACGAGTAGCCGCGTCATTCGTGGTGCGCAAAGTTGACCCCAGCGTGCCTTTATGGCATAATGAAGGCACGCAAGATGCATGACCCAAAGGCGTCGATGGAGACGAGTAGGTCTGTGACACGCCCACAGCGAGCCTGGAATGGTGGAAGCCGGGCGGCGGTGGCAGGCTGAAAATCCCTCCGGAGCCGCAAACCGAACGGGGCGCAAGCCCCCAGTAGGGGCGCCGATCTCGCCCTCCGTTACCGGGGCGCGGGCATAAGTCTTCCCCCAGGCCGTGCCCGACCGAGTGCCCGCCCACGCCGGCGGGAACCAGGGTGGTACCGCGGGAGTACGCGCTCTCGTCCCTGCTTGGGATGAGGGCGTTTTGTGGTTAAAAGTGTCAGGTGTCAAGTGTCTAAGAGTCTATCCGAAAAAAGCCAAATCGTGCACAATGGAGGCAGCAGCGAATAACACAAAGGCCAAATAGTTTTCCGGTTTTTTGCACCAACGGGTGCGTACACTCCGGCGTTTCACCAGCCAACTTAGGGTGCGCTCCACGA